>NZ_JBFWFX010000004.1:0-204176 GCF_050286925.1 Caloranaerobacter longqiensis | reverse complement strand
TTGTCGCTCCAGTTCAGCCACTCTCTTTTCAAGTTCGGCAATCAATTCTTCAATTTCTTCAATCCTTTCAGGTAACGTTGCTAATAAATATGTTTTATCCATCTATTTCACCTCCTCTCTGCAATTCTCTATTACTTTTTGAAAATATTCAGGCAATCTTTTGTCTACTGGAGAATCTTTTCTCATTGTTATAAGTGGTTCTCCATCAGCACACACCGTAATGGTACCTTTTTGATGTAACTTCATAGCAAGCTCTATTGTCATCTTTAAAAATCCTTCTAAATGCTTGTCCACCCTAACTCTGTCTCCATTTCTAGAGAAATTAACTTTAATATTATTTATGTCTGTTTCATATGCTTCAGCTAATTGTTTATTTGCATTCCTCCCTTAATAATTAATTGCCTCTGATGTAATAGAAAGTATATTGCTGACTATACTCTTTAGCCTCTTATTTTCGTTTTCCAATTCCTCAATTTTTCTTTCCATTCTTCTACGTTCTATAGGTGAAAACTTCTCTAGTTTAGTTCCTTCAAGCTCTGCTATGTATTGAGGATTAAACCTTATTGCTGGCACGCCTTTTACTGGTTGTATTATTCCATCTTTTCTCCAGTTCTCTATAGTCCTTTTTGATACTTGCCACCTTTTAGCCAAATCTTCTTGAGTTAAAAGCTTGTCCATTTTAATTCCCTCCTTTTTAAATTTAAAAAAATACTTCCTGAACTGTTGAATTTAAAGCTTTCGCAATTTTAATCATAGTTTCTTTACTTGGATTTTTTCTTCTACCATTTGCAAGCAAGCATATATATGACTCTGTTAAGTCTGTTTTCTTTGCTATGTCCTTATATGTTAAATTATTCCTACGCCTAATCTCATTAATCCTATTCATTTGCTTGTCCTCCTTCTATTTTACTGTAAGTAAATTATACTATTTTCCGTTAGTAAAGTAAAATTTGATATTTTACTATTAGTAATGTTATGATACAGTTATAGTTAACTATTAGTAAAATAGTCCTATTTTCTTTTATTTCCTTTTATTTTCTTTTATTTTCTTGTAAAAAGTTAACTAGTAGTTTATAATGTATTACAGATAGTAAATTAGAAAATAAAATTGGAGGTGAAAAAAATGCTAGGAGATAACATAAAAAAAATTAGAGAAGCTAAAGGGTTTGAAGCAAAAGAAATGGCAAAAGCAATAGGTGTTTCAGAATCTTATATAAGTCTTATAGAAAACAATAAAAGAAAAAATCCTAAAATTGATGTACTAAAAAAAATAGCTGATTTTTTAGGAGTAAAATTAAGCGACTTATTAGACGAATCAGAACCACTTGTAGTTAAAGAAAATGCAGCAGAATATACAGTTGATGAACTAGAATTAGAATTTGAAAGATTGAAACCTAGAATTAGAAAGCTACCGAAAGAAGATAAAGAGAGGATAATCAATATAATAAAAGCATATATAAAAAAATAGAGCTAATGCTCTATTTCTTTGTAGCTTTCTAATAATTCTAATATTTCTTTTATAATTTTTTTTAATCTTAAATTTTCTTGTATTATTTTTTCTTTTTCTTGGCCCATAATAATACCCCCTTATGTCGTGCAAACATATGTTCTTTTTTAATATAATTATATAAAATTTGCAGTAAAAAATCAAATGAAAAGGAGGTTTAAAGTGCAATATAATATAACATTTAGGCAAAAAAACAAGGGTTGGCAATATATAATAAGCTATAAAGATGAA
Source organism: Caloranaerobacter longqiensis (assembly GCF_050286925.1). Taxonomy (NCBI): domain Bacteria; kingdom Bacillati; phylum Bacillota; class Tissierellia; order Tissierellales; family Thermohalobacteraceae; genus Caloranaerobacter; species Caloranaerobacter longqiensis. The sequence continues at coordinate 202,438 of NZ_JBFWFX010000004.1, read as the reverse complement.
AACGGGAAGTGGCGTCAAAAAAGTAAGCAGGGATTCAAAACCAAAGCTATGGCTAAAAGAGCTGCGGATATAAAATTGGAGGAGATGAAAAAAAACTTTGAATTACAGCAATCTTTAAACAATGAATACGATGGTATTTCATTTAAAAACTTTACTAACATATACGTAGCTCACAAAAAATTATACAATGAGTATGGAACAATAGAAAACACTAAAAGCGCACTCAAGCATTTTGATAGCTTGAACAACATAAGTATGATTGATATTAAGCCATATCATATTCAAAGTTGTGTCGATGAAATGCTTAAAAAAGGATTATCAGTTTCAACTATAAAGAAAAATATTGCTATAATAAAAACATTGTTTAATGCAGCAATAGATACGTTTAATGTAATTGTAGATAATCCAGTTAAAAAAATAAAGCTGCCTAAACAGAAAAATAAAGGTTCGGAAATTAATTCAAATAAAGTAAAAGCTTTAACAGCTAATGAATTAGAGGATTTATTAAACAAAATAACATTTCGTAAATATTATATAGCTTCTTTATTAGCTAGTAAATGTGGGCTAAGAATAGGTGAAATAGTTGGTCTTACTTGGGATTGTGTGAATGATACAAAGGCACAAATAATAATAAACAAGCAATGGAAGCTACTCAAAAATGGTAAGTGGGGATTTGGACATACAAAGTCAGAAAACTCAAATAGGATAGTTCCTGCTCCAGCTATTGTTCTAAATGAATTAAGTAAATTTAAAAAAGAATATCCTATTCACATAAGTAACAGAATATTACCTTACACCAGCACATCAAATTTCAGTAGCTCACTTTCAAAACATTATAAAAAAATAGGATATGACATAACTATACATCAGTTAAGGCATACTTATGCTACGCTTTTAATTGCAAATGGAATTGATTTTAAAACTGTTGCTAATTTGATGGGGCATGATGTAGAAATGACTATCAAGACATATTCTCATGTTACAAATGATATGCTTGAGAATGCAGCTAAAACAATTAATGATATTTTTTAATATTTATTTTTGACGTATTTTTGACGTTTTAAAATAAATTCTCTAACTTTCAACCAGTCATTGATATATCAAATAGTTTTAGTATAACTATTTGTTCCTTTTTTGTAAAGGAAACCATCGTATCACCTCATGTTATTTAACATAGCATTTCTATATTTTTTCAATATTCCTCTTTATTAAACATCTCTGTCTTATTTAATCTTTCTAAACCACCTTTTAGAGTATATGGAGCATATAAAGATGAAATAAATATCATGTTTATAACTGTAAATATTATAAATAATCTTAAAAACGAAACTTTGCCTTTTTCGTATCTATAAAACAACACTAATCCTAAAGCAATAATTCCTATAAAAAATGTAACTATTATACTTTCATAACTTATTCCTATTAAATTTGGCATTTTAAATGTAGCAATCTGACAGATAAAATTAAGTATAGCAGCTGCATAAATAGCTTTGCCATTTGCTAACCATTCATCCTTCTTTAAAATCTTAAATAATATCAAAAGCAAAATTCCTGGTATTACCCAATGTATTTTGGTCAGAAGTACAATAAAAGCCAAAAACAGATTTTGAATTATTCTACTTAATCTTACTAGAAATTCATTTTTGAAACTGTTAAATCCAAAATACTCATTTGAACTTGATACCTTTAAAATATTTTTATTTTTACCTTCTAACCAAGCAATATATATGTCTTTCTTATCAGTATCTATAACTGGATTCGTTATTTTATTATTCTTAGTTTCATAGATTAAGTCATTTCTTACAAGTTTGCCATTAAAAAAATTTAAAAAATATATATATTTTTTGCCTGTATAATTTTCAGCATTTATAGTCATATATAAATCAATACTATCTATCCCCTTATTAGTAACTATAGAAGGCACTTCCTTAATTTTTACTACGGCTCCACCTACATCATGTAATTCTATTTTCTCTTTTTTAACTATATGTTTTTTTCTATTACTTAAATAAAAAGTTAAATAGTAATAATCCTCTTGCTCTTTAAAAAACATGTATCCTTTAGCTTTATCTATTCCAAAAGCTAACTGAGAATCTTCTTTTAAAGTATATAGTTTAACTGGATTACTAAGTTCCCCATCAGCATTAAATGTAGCATATTTAATTAAAATATTTCCTTTATCTTTCTGTTTATATAAAATAAATATCCTGTCTTTATAATCTACTTGAGCTAAAACGTTTAAAATATTTTTATCTTCGATATTCTTTTCCCATTGTTCAGACTTTACAATAATTTTATCTTTGCTACTTGCAATGATATACTTTTTACCCTGATTTTCTAATATAGCAAAATCATTTATGTTTTCTAATACTTTTTCTACTCTTTCAGATTCGTTAGTTAAACAAAATAGATTTTTCTCATAAGTGTAATAAACTTTGTTTTTATTCAATACATATTTACCATTTTCTTCATAAGGAACATTTAAATATTTTTCTTCTTTAACCTTGCCATCTTTATCCAATATAATAAATTTAATTTCTTTTTTATCTTTTAGTAAAACATTAATATTATCATCAATTTGAAAATCTAATATCTTTTCAATACTTTCACCTGTAATCTTTACTTGATTTTCCCAAGGTTTTGACAATGGTTTTACAGCACTTGTTTCTTCTGCTTCATAGCTACTATTGTATATCAATATAGATAATAGCATTATCGCTATTAAAATTGATGTAAATATAGGTCTTCCACTAAACTTCTCCTTTAACTTTTCATTTTTATTTATTGACTTAATTGCAAATATAAATACCAAACCTATTAATAAAATAGCTAAAAGATAAATGGGTATAATTTTCAATGTATATAACTGCTCTTTAGGAATAATAGGCTTAATTATATCCTTCGCACTAAAAGCAAAATAATCTATTAAGCTAATCATTAGCATTCCAGCTTCTTCCAATCTTTCCTTGTCAATATTAGAAATATCATCTTCAACAGTATGTATTAAATTATCGGCTGGATGTGTTATAGTAACGGCTGGAACTCCTCTAAGATCAAAGCTTAAGTGGTCGCTATTACTCGAAAATGAATCAACACTGCACTCTATCCCACGTTTTTCTGCTACCTTAACTATTTTGTCTACTAATTCACTACTTACAAGCTGTCCTACTGTTCCTCTTTGCTGCGAAGGAAAAGTATCAATCTCAAGTTTTACTTTTTCTTTAGAGCCTATCATATCTATGTTAAAAACTTTAGTACCCATAAGTGAAAATGGACGTGAAAATACATAGTATTTTGATCCTTGAAGTCCACTCTCTTCCCCATTAAATGCTGCAAAAACTATAGTTCGCTTTGGTTTTTTCCCACTTTCTTTTATAGCTCTAGCTAGCTCTAAAAGCATACCTGTTCCTGAAGCATTATCTAAAGCTCCATTAAATACAGAACCGTCAGGGTCTGTGCCAATATGATCAAAATGTGCACTTATAAGAATAACCTCTTTTTTTAGCTTTTCATCATTTCCCGGGATATAACCTATTACATTTGAAACCTCTACTTCTTTAAATACTAAATTAATATCTATATTTACACTATATCCTTTATTACTAAAATCAACCAGTTCTTCAAACACTTTTTTTCTTACTACTATATCAATAAATTTGCCTTCGACCTTTTTATCTGCCTTTTCTCCAATATAAACGGTTTTTATTAATAAATTTTTTTCTTTTCCTTTCAAATCCATAGTTGTCGGTCTTATTACAGCCTTGACACCTTTTTCAACTAGCTTTTTGGCTTTTTCCCAATCTCCTAAACCATCATAGATTAGTACTATATTATCTTTACCTGTTTCAATATCATCTAATGAATTTATATACTTTATTTTCCCCTTAACTTTACCACCTTTTGAATAATCTCTTGTATTTTCAATAAAATCTTTTCTTAATTTATATCTCTTAATAACATTACCTTCTCTATCTAAAACCTCAAATTTTACTGGTTTATTTAAAAAAGGTGAAATAATCTTGAATGTTTGAAAGTAACTCCCATTACTAATCGGCTCAAGTCCTATTTTTTCAAATTCCTTTGCTATATACTCCTGTGCCATTCTATTTCCATCTGTACCAGGCAGTCTTCCTCCATATTTATCTGATGAAAGTTCTGCTATATGTTTGTATGCATTATTTTCATCAAAATTATACGGGTCAATATACGACCCGCATCCTGTTAAAAATATAATTAAAGTTATAATTAAAACTATAAATTTATAATTATTTTTCATCTTTTTCACCCTCTACAGCATTTATATAATCAAGCCATTCTCCTTCTAATTCATATAAATCCTTCTTATATATACTGTAAAGTGCTTTATCCGTTTCTTCATATAGATTAGTTTTATAGTATTCCATATATTTATCAAAACCATATTTGTCTATAAGATATTCTGTAAATGAAAATATTTCAGGTAAAACTATCTCTTTTTTAAAGTTACGATCTATTGAATTTGTAGCTAAATATTCTAATGGTATATAATCATCAGAGTTTATAATATCTTTAATACTTATGCCACTATACTTTGAATCTATACCTAAAGCACCATATAGTCCTAATTGTGTGAATTTACTTAATGGCAATCCTATTTGATTTATCAATACTTCATAAACATAATATTTATAAACGTTATCTTTTTTTTCTTCATTATAAACTTCATATACGTTTCCTAACCAAAAATCATTATCCCACTGTCTATAACTTTGTCTTATTTTATCACTCATGAAAAGATAGTAATCTATCTTCTCATCATAACTAATATTGAGTTTTTTAGATATTTCTTCATAAGCCTTTTCTCTCTCTTCAATTATTTTATTAATATTTTTTTCTACATTATCGTCTAACGGACTATAATGGAAAATAAAATGTTCACTTTCTTTAGTTTTAAAATCATCCTTCCAAGAATTTTCACCAATCTTATTTATAAGCCACTGTGTATCAGTTTTTTCAAACACCCCAGAATATCTTTCATTCTTATTTACTTTAATAACATATTCTTCATCACTTAAACGCATTGATACATATGTAATAAAAGGAAAAAATTTACTATTCAATACTCCATTAACAAACAAATATTTTTTCTTATTTAAAGGGTTGGGTATAAGATACTTAAAAATAACAGACTCATCTTTAAAAACTTTATCACCAACTACAAGACTTCCACCTATCACTTTCATAGGAAGCTTTTCATTTATTTTTGCAAAGAGTTGATTTGTTTCAGGATTCCCTAATATAATGATATGTCTATTTTTTATGTCATCTTCATTAACCTCAACATCACTTTTAACAATAAATCTGTCTCTAATTTCTTTTTGAAATCCCAGCCCATATGACTTAGCTAAATTATACAAAACAGCAGTATCTTGTTTACTGCCCATTGTTCCATAAACTACTACAACTTTATCTCCGTACAATAGCTTATAAAAATAATCTCTCATTCCAGTCATGCTTTTATCAATTTTTTCAGAATCTGTACTAGTGGTATTCCCACATCCTGTTAATGCTGACAAAATAAAAATTGTAGTTAATAGATAAACAAGAAATTTTTTCACAACGTCATCCCCCATTTCCTATCATATATGTCTTATATTTAACTGTTAAAAAACTAAATTAATAATAATCTTATTCTATTTATTCTAAAAAAATCCTTTTTTATTTCTTATATTATTCTATTTTTACCAAACAAAATCTTCGATTTAAATAAGTTAAAGAAGATTTTGTCCATATCCATAAACGGAAATTATATTTGAATTTATCCACAATTTAAAGTAGTTTATAACGACTCTGGCATGTAAACATGCCAGACAAAGTTTCAATAAAATCAACATTAAATCTTTAAAATATGGGATTTTATTATAATTTCCTATGGATTATAGTAAAACTCTGCTGCTAAAGTCCTAAAAAGTAAAATTATATATTTTAAAACAGCGTATGCCTTAAAAAATAAAATAATTTCTGCTATACTATAATATAGTTGATTGAAACACAATTTTAAAAATACATAAACTGGGGTGATATATGTGAAAAGAATCATAGCACTATTTGTAACAACTTTTTTACTACTAAATACCTTTACAGTATCTTATGCAGATAAATTAGATATTTCAGCAGAAGCTGCTATATTGATTGATGCTAAAACTGGTAAAATATTGTATGAAAAGAATGCACATAAACCAATGTTTCCAGCTAGTACTACAAAAATTATGACAGCAATTTTAGCTTTAGAGTATGGAAATCTTGATGATACAGTAGTTATTGATGATAAAACACCTTATGAAATTAGTGGAAGCCACATAGCATTAGAACCTGGAGAAGTAATAACTTTAAAAGATCTATTATATGCATTGTTAATAGAATCTGCTAATGATGCTGCAGCAGCAATTGCAAAACACATATCAGGTTCTATCCAAAGTTTTGCTGACTTAATGAATAAAAAAGCTAAAGAAATTGGTGCTAAAAACACTCATTTTACAAATCCTCATGGACTTCCAGATAAAAACCACACAACTACAGCATATGATTTAGCAATGATAGCTAGATATGCTATGAAAAATGATACTTTTAGAAATATTGTAAAAAATTATAAATATACAATACCGCCTACAAATAAAAAAGATGAACCAAGATATTTGAAATCAGCTAACAGACTACTTTATGGAACAGGCTCTGGTAATAAGATAGTTGTAGATGGTAAAACAGTAGATATAAAATATGACGGAGCAGATGGAATCAAGACAGGATACACACATGTAGCACAACAATGTCTTGTTGCAACAGCTACAAGAGGAGATTTAAGATTAATCAGTGTAGTTCTTCATGCAATAGGAACTAATGTATATGTAGATACACATAAACTTTTGAATTATGGTTTTAATAACTTTACAACAAAACAATTATCATTTAAAAATGAATTTATAAAGAATATTGATGTTGTAAATGGAGACAAGCCTTTTGTAACTGGTATAATAAGTAAATCTGTTTTTTCTATAATTCCTAAAGGAAGAGAAAATGATATAGTGAAAGATATAGTTTTACCTGATAAAATTACTGCTCCAATTACAAAAGATCAAGTAATTGGAAGAATAGAATATAAATTAGATGGTGAAGTAATTGGAACTGCCAATATTGTATCTGCAATGGAAATAAATCAAAAAGGAATTATTAGAGTTGTCGAAACAACAGATGGAAAATCATTGTTTAAAAAATGGTGGTTTTGGTTTATTGTAATGTTTATAATATGGAGAATATTTATCGGTTATAAGAGATATAAAAAAGCTAAAAGAAGAAGATTAAAAAAAGAAATTAATTTCAACTATAGTAACCGTTATAAATATTAGAAGCTGCGATACACGCAGCTTCTAATTTTTTTATTAGATTATAGCTATTGCTTCAACTTCAACATTTCCATCTTTAGGTAGTCTAGCAACTTCAATACAAGATCTTGCTGGTTTATTTTCACAGAAATACTCCTCATATACCTCATTTATTTTGCCAAATTGATTCATGTCTTTGATATACAAAGTAACTTTAACTACATCATTTAAAGTTGCTCCACCTTCTTTAAGTACAGCTTTTAAATTTTCTAGAGCTTGCCTGGTCTCTTTTTTGATATCATCCTTAATAAGCTCACCTGTTTCAGGATTAATAGCTAATTGACCTGATGTAAAAATCATGTTACCTGCCACTATTCCTTGAGAATATGGTCCAATAGCTTTTGGTGCCTTATCTGTTGAAATTACTTTTTTATCCACTTTATCTCCCCCTCTTTATTATTTTTTGTTATAATCCATAGGAAATTATATTCCTTTTTAAACTGTAAATAATCTTGAATATAATTTCCATTTATGGATTTCAATAAAATTTTCCTTAATTTGCTCAAATTGAAGATTTTGTTATTTTGCAACTATATTAACTAATTTTTTAGGCACAACTATAACTTTCTTAACTTCTTTACCTTCTATAAAACTCTTAACTCTTTCGCTATTTAATGCTAATTTTTCTAAGCTTTCTTTATCAATATTAGCATCTACTTCAATCTTATCTCTCACTTTTCCGTTCACTTGAATTACTACTGTTATTTGATCTTTAACTATAGCTTTTTCATCATACTCAGGCCATTTTTGCTGATGTACACTTCCTTCATTGCCAACTAAATTCCAAAGTTCTTCAGCTAAGTGCGGAGCAAAAGGTGCTAGTAATAGAATTAAATTATCAATCGCTTCTACTAAAATAGCATTCTTATAATCACTAGATTCTGCATTATCTTTATATTTATATATCTCATTAACTAATTCCATTATGCTACTTATAGCTGTATTGAAGTTAAATCTATCCTCTATATCAGTAGTTACCTTCTGAATTGTTGAATGTATAACATATCTTAAATTCTTATCAGCTTTACTCAATTGATCAATCTCAATTTCACACTTATTATTATATACTTCTTTTAACTCTTCTACTAGCCTATATACTCTGTTTAAGAATCTATAACATCCTTCTACGCCTTGATCGCTCCATTCTAGATCTCTTTCAGGTGGAGCTGCAAATAATACAAATAATCTTGCAGTATCAGCACCATAATTAGAAATTATTTCTTCTGGACTTACTACATTACCTTTAGATTTAGACATTTTTGCCCCATCTTTAAGTACCATACCCTGTGTAAGTAAATTTTTAAAAGGCTCATTTACAGGTGAAAGTCCCATATCATATAATACTTTAACAAAGAATCTAGAATATAGAAGGTGTAATATAGCATGTTCTACTCCACCTATATATTGATCTACTTTCATCCAGTAATTCGCTTTATCTTTATTGAACGGTTCATTCTCATTCTTTGGATCAGTATATCTTAAGAAATACCATGATGAATCAATAAAAGTATCCATAGTATCAGTTTCTCTTCTTGCCTTTTTACCACACTTCGGGCAAGTAGTATACATAAACTCCTTACTTGTAGTTAAAGGAGACTGTCCTTTGCCTGTAAATTCTACGTCTGTCGGTAACTTTACTGGAAGATCTTCTTCGTTAACAGGTACTATTCCACAGTCATCACAATATATTATAGGTATTGGAGTTCCCCAATATCTCTGTCTTGAAATTAGCCAGTCTCTAAGCCTGTAATTTACAGTAGCTTTTCCAATTCCTAATTCCTCAATATATTTTGTTATTTCAGTTTTAGCAGTTTTATTATCTAAACCATTGAATCTATCAGAGTTTATCATTATACCTTCGCCAGTATATGCTTCTTTTAAATCATTCTCATCAAACTCTCCATCAACTGGTTTTATTACAGGTCTAATTGGTATGTTATATTTCTTAGCAAATTCAAAGTCTCTTTGATCATGACCTGGTACAGCCATAATAGCACCAGTTCCATAGTCTATCAATACATAGTTAGCAATATAAATAGGTATTTCTTCTTTAGTTACAGGATTAACAGCGTATCTTCCTATAAAAACTCCTTCTTTTTCTGCAGTTGTTGAAGTTCTATCAATTTCTGATATATATTCCATCTTCTTTTTAAATTCAAGTACTTCTTCTTCATACTCTGTACCCTTTACTAATTCATTTACATATGGATGTTCTGGTGCCATTACCATATAAGTTACTCCATAGATTGTATCTGGTCTAGTAGTGAAAACTTTTAATTTTTTATCAAAATCTTTAATCTCAAAATCTATTTCAGCACCTTTACTCTTACCAATCCAATTTTTCTGCATTATTTTAACTTTCTCAGGCCAGCCATCTAGCTCTTTTATATCCTCAAGTAATCTTTCTGCATAATCTGTAATTTTAAAATACCATTGTTCTAGTTCTTTTTTCCCAACAGGTGTATCACATCTTTCACAAGCTCCGTCAACAACTTGCTCATTAGCTAATACAGTTTCACAAGAAGGACACCAATTTACAGCTGATTTTTTCTTATAAGCTAGTCCTCTTTTATATAATTGTATAAAGAACCACTGTGTCCATTTATAGTAATCTGGTAAACAAGTAGTTACTTCTCTGTTCCAATCGTAACTAAGCCCTAATCTCTTTAATTGTCTTTTCATTTCAGCAATATTTTCTAATGTCCACTTATTAGGATGTATGCCATGTTTTATCGCCGCATTTTCAGCAGGTAGACCAAATGCATCCCATCCCATAGGATGTAATACATTAAATCCCCTCATTCTTTTAAATCTTGCTACTACATCACCTATTGAATAGTTACGTACGTGGCCCATATGTATTTTCCCAGATGGATAAGGAAACATTTCTAGTACATAATATTTCTGAGCCTCATTTTCACTAGCTCCAAAAGCATTATTATTTTCCCATATTTCTTGCCATTTTTTTTCGATTTTACTAAAATTATAAGCCATCATACCCCTCCTTCATTATTTTTCATTTCCTACAATAATAAACAGATCAGTTCTTTATTTATTACTTAAACTATTCAAAATTTTTGTTCTAAAATGACTAATAACTAACGGCTATCAGCTTACAAGCTATTAATTAAAATCTATATAATAAAAAAACTTCTAATCCCTAATCACTTAGGGACGAGAAGTTATCCCGCGGTACCACCCTAATTGGCTTATAAAGCCCACTCATAAGTCCTATAACGGAGACCAACCTTTTTCACATAAAGCAAGTTCAGTAAACGGTTATGTCAGTTCGCACCAACCACTGACTCTCTGAAATAACCTGATTTACCTACTACTCTTTATTCAATCCTTATTCTATTTACTTTATTATAGATAAATTTAGATTATATTGTCAATATCAATTTCTTTAGCATCTATCCATAGCCTATCTAAATTATAAAATTCTCTGTCTTCTTTATGAAAAACATGCACTACTATATCGCCAAAATCAAGTAGTACCCATCTACCTTCTCTATACCCTTCTTTATTAATCACCTCATATCCTAATTGATGCATTTTATCTTCAATTTCATCTACAATCGCTATAACCTGTCTTTCATTATTACCACTTGCAAATATAAAGAAATCTGCTATCGTTGTTATATTTGATATATCTAAAAGTTTAATATCAAAAGCTTTTTTGTTGTCTGCGGCTTCTAAAATTGCTGATATTCTATTATCTATATTTGCCACTACCTCAAACCTCCTAGCTATTATAATCTATGTATTTTATTAACTTTCTCTTTATATTTTTTAAGTAAAAAATTTCTCGCCTTCACAGTTTCAATATCTAATATCCATCCATTATCTACAACATATTTTATCGTATTTCCCATTGACGTTAGTACTGCTTTATCTAAATCTAAAAAAGCTAATTTTCTCAATGCTTTCACACATGGAAAATCCCTATTGGGCTCAATACAATCTGCTATATAGATAATTTTTTCTAATAGACTCATATTTTCTTTACCAGTAGTATGATACCTTATTGCATTTAATATTTCCAAATCTTTAATTCCAAATTCATTTTTTGCTATTTCTGCACCTAAAGGTCCATGAAGTAAAGCAATATTAACATCTTCGGCATCATCAAGAATTATACCAAATTCAAATGCCTTTTTCAATAATTCTCTGTCATTCTTAAGTTTTCCACAATCATGAAGCAAACCAGCAAGTCGTGCTTTATATTTATCACACCCATAAACTTCAGCAAGTTTTTCTGCTGTTTCCATAACTCCAATGGAATGTATAAATCTTTCTTCACTAATATATTGTTTTAGCTTTTCCTTTATTTCGTGTATTATAATACATCCCTCCCGTAATTTTTTACCTATATAAATTATTTTTATAAATATACTTTTCTACCATTTCTGGCAAAAGATATTTAACAGTTCTACCCTCTTTTATTCTAGTCCTTATTTCAGTAGATGATATCTGCAAAGCTGTTACTATTGTAGGATATATATTTGCTCCATACTCATTGTTTATTTCTTGTATTTTTCTCTCTAGCTTAGCTATTTCAAATCCTGGTCTAGTTGCTGCTATAAAATTACACAGCTTTAATAATTCACCAATGTTTTTCCAAGTGTGAAGTTCTAAAATAGAATCCGCTCCAGTTATAAAGTATAACTCTACATTATTATTACATGCTTTCCTTAACGTTTTAATAGTATCGATAGTATATGTAGTTTCTTTTTTTTCTATTTCTATAGTAGATACTTCAAAATGAGGATTTGAAATCGTAGCTAATAATGTCATTATATATCTATGTCTAGCAGAAGTTATTTTTTTATTATCTTTATGAGGAGGATTTCCTGCAGGTATAAAAATAATTTTATCCAATTTGAACTCATTTCTAATTTCTTCTGCTATAACTAAATGTCCTATATGTATTGGATCAAAAGTTCCTCCCATTATTCCAATTCTCTTAAGATTGTTACATTCTATACTTTTTCCTTTATTTTCTTTTTTAAGCGCTAACTCAATAAGTGTATCGATGTCCATTTGTTACACCTCTTATTTAAGTTATGATATTATATATTATTTTAAATAAACACATAAGTCAAATATTTCTTATTGCAATTGTTTAAATAAAAACTAGGAATATCAATTCCTAGTTTTAAATAAATCTTCTAATTTATCTACTATAATTCTAGCCATAAGTTCAATATCTTTCTTGGTAAAACCTTTTATATTTTCTTTTTCAAGCTCTCTATAAGTTACATTTGTTATAGCCAATATAAGCTGTTCTTTATCTTTTGAATTTGCAACTTCTAATATATTTTTAGCAGTATCAATCAGTATTTCTTGTACTTTTGCCTTTTCTTCAGAAGTAACTCTAAAATCTTTTATATAAGGTATTAATTTAGCAACTGCAATTCCAGCTATAAATGTTATTACAATTACTATTAGTGTTTCCATCAATTTTCCCCCTTCAACAAATCATATAATCTCACAATTAATGCTACACCTTGCTCTCTAGTCAAATAGTCCTTAGGTTTAAAGTTGCCTTCACCATCACCTTTAATTAAATCTAATTCTACTGCTCTTTTAATATATTCATATGACCACATATCAGGAGTTACATCCTTAAATGGCATGCTATACTTCAATCTTTCATTAACAAGTTTCAATATTTCGCCCTTATCAACTAACAGCCCTGGACATGTCTTATCACTATATTCTCTATGAAATACCAAAGTCGGCACTCTATCCTGTTTATTTTTTATATTTTTAATTATCGCAACTATTAGTCTAATACTTGCTTCTAATTGTATACCTTCCAATTTCTCTTCATCAAAATTACCGATATGTTCAATAGAAATTGCACCATTGTTTCTGCCGTATATTGATGCAGGACTTTTCTCCAAATCCATTCCATCCCATATTGCTCCATCTGGTGCTACAGTAAAATGCTGTGCTATATCAGTAAATCTCCTTACCTCAGTATGATATTCCCACATACTTAAAATAACCTTTTCTTTATCTTTAGCTTGTAAATAATCTTTCTTAGTTGGTTTCCATGTATGATGAAAATGTATTTCATAAATTTGTCTTTTGAACTCGTATTTTTTTAAAAACATTTCAATTTGCTCTATAGTGTATTGTCTAAATCTTCGCATATCATCACCTTTTAAACTTTTTATGATATCTTCCTAGTATATCTTATTCAAAGGCAAAAAAAAGGTACCATATTAAAGGTACCTTTTAATACAAGCTATTTTCATCAATTAACTCCTTCATCTTAGTTATTTCATTCTTATCATTGGAAACTATAGTATCTATTTTCTCTGTTTCAAAATTCTTAAAATATGCTTTAAATTCACCATTTGTTCCATCTTCATATTTTATACACTTAAAACCATTATCAAGTAACTTTTCTAATTGTTTTAAATTTCTTTTTTCCATATTATCACCCCTTTCGCAAAAAAAGCAAAGAGATTGGCTTATTATTCCAATCTCCCTTTTTTATTATCATTCATACTTCCTATATCTTTATTTATCAACCCAGGTGCATTCGGAAATTCACCCACAACAACACCTGTAATATTTTGAGCTTCCTTTACTGCATTATCTACAACGGTATTTTGCTTTACATAGTTTTTCTTATCCATTTTATTATCCATATATAACCCTCCCGTTTTTTCAATATTTTATCCAGGGTTATATATATTTATTCATATTATTTATGGAAGCTCAATTTTTTTGTTGTCTTTAGATTCTCTATATAAAACGAATTTATTTCCTATACTCTGAACAAACTCTGAATTAGTTAATCTTGCAATTTTATTAGCTGTTTCTTTTGTTTCTAACAAACTATTATTTAAAATTTTAACTTTAATAATTTCTCTAGCTTCTAAAGCATCATCTATTTGTTTTATTAAATTTTCAGATATGCCATTTTTACCTATTTGAATAATTGGGTCTAAACCATTTGCTATACTTTTTAAATAACTTCTCTGTCTGCCTGTAAGCACCAAACCACTCCTTATACTTCTATTTCTTTCTTTGACTTTCTTCTATGAATTTCATAATCTTTGTTACCTTTTTTCCAGCCACTTCTAACTTTCTCTTGTGGTTTGTAATTAGAATTGATTACTATTTCTCCTTTTGCTATACAATAATATGTTGATTCGTTTAACTTACAATTTCCACAATTAAAACACTCCATTTACTCTATTGCCCCTCCATCTCTTTAATCAAAAAATTCAAATTCATAACCGCATATACTAACTATCTCACCATCTTTTATTCCTAACTTCTTCAATTCATCAACGATTCCCCTCTTTCTCATAACTTTTTGGAAATGCCTCAATGAATCTAAGTCATTAAAATTAGTTGAATTAATTAGTTTTTCTATTGGATCACCCTCTACTATATATTTATCTCCTTCTTTCTTTACAATAACTTTATTTTTATCTTTATTAAATCCATAAAGATTAATATTTTCTACAACTTCAACTATTGGTTCTGGGTCTCCAATTTCCTTTAACTTATTCCATATTGCATATTTAAGCTTATCTAATCCCTCCAAAGTAGCAGCAGAAATTGGAATTAACTCATATCCGAGCTTATCCATTTCTTCTTTAAGCCTAGAAAAATTCTCTCTTGCCTGAGGTAAATCCATTTTATTAGCCACAACGATTTGAGGTTTATCTGCAAGTTTAGGGCTATATTTCCTTAATTCTTCATTTATTTTATGAAAATCATCAATCGGATCTCTTCCTTCTGAACCGGAGGCATCTATTAAGTGAACTAGTAATCTCGTTCTCTCAACATGCCTTAAAAACTCATGTCCTAGACCTACCCCCATATGTGCTCCTTCAATTAACCCTGGAATATCTGCTATAACAAAGCTACTATCATATGAAATTCTAACAACACCCAAATTAGGTGTCAAAGTTGTAAAATGATAATTTGCAATTTTAGGTTTTGCATCAGTTAAAGTAGATAACAACGTAGACTTACCTACATTAGGGAACCCTACTAATCCTACGTCTGCTAAAAGCTTTAGTTCTAATGTTATCCATCTCTCTTCTCCTTTTTCGCCTGCTTCTGCAAAACGAGGGGCCTGTCTTGTAGATGTAGCGAACTTAGCATTACCTCTACCACCACGTCCTCCTTTTGCAACAATGAATCTTTCTCCTTTTTTAGTAAGATCTGCTATAACGATACCTGTTTCTGCATCCTTTACTATAGTACCCGGCGGAACTTTTAAAATTAAATCTTTACCTTTTTTACCATATTGTTTTTTAGATTTTCCATTCTCACCATTTTCTGCCTTGTAATGACGTTTATATCTAAAATCCATTAATGTCCTTATTCCCTCATCAACTTCTAAAATAACGTTACCACCATCTCCGCCGTCTCCGCCCGCTGGCCCTCCAGACGGCTCATATTTTTCTCTTCTAAACGCAACTGCTCCGTGTCCTCCATTTCCACCTTTTACAAAAATCTTTGCAACATCCACAAACATACCCATCATCCTTACTTAAATATTAATAATTTCATTATACCAATTCAATTAAATGTGTCAACTATTTATATTATAAACAAATCTATATGAATTTATCTTAATCAAGATATAATTAAATCTATGTAGAAGTTAATTCAGTTATGCCAACTAAATCGAACCTATACCTAATGCAATCATCTCTAATATCAACATTTTGTAAAAACTCATTTTTAATTTCTAAATCAAACTTCCCTTTTATAATAACTTCAAGTTTATCTATATACTCAGAAATTTCTATATTTATTTCTCTATAATTATATTTATTACATTCCAAAATTTTATCTATAACATATTCTAAACTTTTGGTTATATTTCTTAAATTATCTACTTTACGATAAGAAACTTGACTAAAGCTATTTACGTTGAATATAAATGTTATTCCATTATTATAAGCCTCTTTAATTTTTCTTTCTAATAATAGACAAATAGGTGTTATTGTCAATTTATATACTTTACTGATACTTAATGCTATTTGCGATAAATCATTAATTTTCTTAATCGCCATATCATATTTACCTAATTGCAAATATCCATATATAACTTGCAAGACATTCATCCAATCATGACGTTGCTCTCTATTTAATTTTTTTAATTTCCTAGTAAATTCTCCTTGAATTCTTAATATATTTTCGCAGCTTTCTTTACCAATACAAGACTTAAATTTGCTTAATTTATATATCGATAATATCTCAAATACAAAAATCAGAATCAAAATTAGAATTTGAGTAGTCCTATTAACAATATAATTTGTAAAAATTAGACTAAGATACACAAATAATATTAATAAATTCAATATATTAAAAATTAACCCCCTATTACCTCTAAATTTATTAATCAATTTAAATAGACACCCTCCCCCTTGTAACTTTTACCTCCATAGTTATTTTATCACAAAAATTATTTTGTGACAAAAAAACCTACCGACTTCGGTAGGTTATCTTGCTAAAGCTTCTTTTGGATAAACACTTACTTGTTTCTTGTTTCTGCCTTTTCTTTCAAACTTAACTATACCATCTATTAAAGCAAATAGAGTATCGTCTCCGCCTCTTCCTACATTATTACCTGGATGGATCTTAGTTCCTCTTTGTCTAACTAATATATTACCAGCTAGAACAAATTGACCATCAGCTCTTTTTACACCTAATCTTTTAGATTCACTATCACGGCCGTTTTTAGAGCTACCTACTCCTTTTTTGTGAGCGAATAACTGTAAATTCATCTTTAACATCATCTTTACACCTCCCCATATTCGAGAGTTAAGTAATCAGAATATTCTTCTAATAATCCCTTTATTCCGACTATCATAGTCTCAAATACTATGTCCGCCTTCAATCTTTTTTCTTCTGTTAAATTGTCAGGTATAGTCACGCTTAAATGACCTTTTTCTTCATCTATACAATATTTAATATCGTTTGTATCTATCCCACACACCTCATTTAGTGCAATAAGTGCTGTCTGGGATAATACAGATATAGCTGCACATACTATATCTCTACCATATTCAGCATAACCTGCGTGACCATCTACTTTATATCCTATTATACTTCCTCTTTTGTTTTTATAAACAGTTACTCTCGTCATGATTAACACTATCCATTAATCTTTTCAATTACAACTTTAGTATATGGCTGGCGATGTCCTTGCTTTCTTCTGTAATCCTTTTTAGCCTTATACTTAAATACTATTATCTTTTTGCCTTTTCCATGTTCTACTATCTTTGCATCTACTGTAGCTCCTTCAACGAAAGGCTTCCCTATTTTTACTTCTCCACCATTTGAAACTAATAAAACCTTATCAAACTTAATAATTTCCCCTTCGTTTCCAGCTACCTTTTCAATGAAAAGAGTATCTCCTTCTTGAACTCTGTACTGTTTACCGCCAGTTTCAATTACAGCGTACATTCCTTCACACCTCCTCTATCCTGTCTCGCCAATGCCAGGTACTAAGTTTTTAAACCTGCATTGTGCGGCTACCTACAAGTACAAATTCTATCAAATTATTATTATTTTGTCAACCTGTAATTATTGTTATATATCATTTGCATTTGAGAAAGCCATTGCCTTAGCACTTGTAGCCATTACATTACAAAAACCTTAACTATCTGACTTGTTGTACTTTTTATCCACTCAGAAGTATATTCAATTGCCTCTTCTAAAGTTGCTGGTTTTTGAGTAATGCTAAAAATTGCATCTATCCCCTCTTTCAATACTAAATTTGCATCATGTCCTAAAGTACCTGCAATAGCTATTACTGGTATACCTAGCTTTTTCGCTTCCTTTGCAACTCCTATTGGCGTCTTGCCATTTACTGTTTGTCCATCTATTCTGCCTTCACCAGTTATAACTAATTTTACTCCATTTAATTTTTCAGCAAAATTATTTGCTTCAAGTATAATTTTAATTCCTGGTAATAGTTTACCACCTAAAAACGCAACAATTCCAGCACCTAATCCTCCAGCAGCTCCTGCTCCTGGTATATTCTGAACATCTATTCCTAACTGATTTTTAACAACCTCTGCAAAATGTTTTAGATTTTTATCTAATAATTTAACCATTTCTTCATCAGCTCCTTTTTGAGGAGCATAAACAAAAGCTGCTCCATTTGGACCATATAAAGGATTTGTTACATCGCAAGCTACTTTAATTTCAGTTTTCAATATTCTTTTATCTAAGCCACTAATATCTATTTCCTTTATTCTAATTAATTCCTTCCCACCAAATCCTATTTCTTCACCATTTTCATCTAAAAAGCGTATTCCTAAAGCTTGTGCCATCCCAACACCTGCATCATTAGTTGCACTACCACCTATACCAATAATCAATTCCTCTACTCCAAAGTCTAATGCATGTTTTATTAACTCACCAGTTCCATAAGTAGTAGTTATCATAGGATTAGCTTTGTCTTTAGGTACTAATGGCAAACCTGAAGCAGCCGCCATTTCAATTACTGCCCTTTTTCCATCACCTAAAATACCAAAAAAAGCATTTACAGGAGTTCCTAATGGACCAGTTACTTCTTTATAAATAATTTCGCCTTTATTTGCATCTACTAAAGCTCTTACGGTTCCTTCACCACCATCTGCCATAGGTACTTTAATTACTTGTGCATTAGGTAAAACTTCTAATATACCATTTTCTATACATTCTGCTACTTCAAGAGCTGTAAGGCTTCCTTTAAATGAATCGGGTGCGACTAATATTTTCATATCTTTCAACTCCTTATTTTGAAACAAGTATTTGTTATTTGCTTTTTATGTTTTCAAAAAGCACTTTTATATTCTCTAATTTACCCATGCTCCTAATTTTAATTTCTTTTAAATTAATGCTGTCTATATAATTTATAAAAATTTTAATTCCAAATTTATCTTCAATAAGTTTAATATTATTCTCGAATTTAGAATCTATTGTTTCTTTATAAGATATATTTAAGTCAAAAATAACAGCATTTGAATTTGTATGAATTTTTATTCTCTTTATCTCCTTTTCTATAAGATTTAAAATTGAACTATCGGAAATAATTTTCCCTTTTCCTTCACAGTGAGGACAATTTTTATAAAACTTTGAAGATAATTTTTTTCTATCTTTTTTCCGAGTCATTTCTAATAAACCTAATCTAGTCATTCCTAATATCGTTGTTTTTACCTTATCTTTTTTTAGCTCATTTTCTAAACAATCAATAACATATTTTATATCTTCACTATTCTTCATATCAATAAAATCTATAATAATTATGCCACCTATATTTCTTAGTCTTAATTGTTTAGCAATTTCCTTAGCAGCTTCAATATTTGTTTTCAAAACAGTATCTTCTAAATTAACACTTCCTACAAATTTACCTGTATTAACATCTATTGAAGTAAGAGCCTCTGTTTCATCTATTACTATGTATCCTCCACTTTTTAGCCATACTTTACGTTCTAATGCATTTTTAATCATCGCTTCTATTCCAAAATGCTTAAAAATATCATAACATTCGTCAAAATAGTGTATTTTAGATTTCAAATGAGGCATTGTTTCATCAATTAATTCCAAAATATTTTTATACTTTTCTCTATCATTAATAACTAACCTCTGTATATCATCACCAAAAAAATCACGTACTATTCTATCTATTAAATCTAATTCTCTATATATTAACTTAGGCGCATATCCTATTTTACCTTCCCTTTTTATTTTCTCATATAGTTTTATTAAAAATTCAATATCTTTGATAATTAAATCCTCTTCTACACCAGCACTTGCCGTTCGTAATATAACTCCCATATTTTCTGGTTTGTTCTCTTCAACTATTTTCTTTAACCTATCTCTTTCCTCTTCCTCTGTAATTTTTCTCGATATACCAATTTGATTTGTTTCTGGCATCAAAACCACATATTTACCTGGTAGAGTAATATGAGTCGATATTCTTGGCCCTTTAGTACCTATTGGCTCTTTTACTACTTGAACAAGCAACTCTTGACCAGGTTTTACAACATCTCTAATAGAAATATCTTTAAAATTTATATCTTCGCTGCCTAAAAGATCACTCGATATAGCATCTTTAACATACAAAAAAGCATTTTTGTCCAAACCAATGTCTACAAAAGCAGCTTCCATCCCTGGTAATACATTAACTACCCTTCCTTTGTAAATATTTCCAAGAAGTCTTTTATTCTCCTCTTCAACATATAATTCAACCAAATCTCCATTTTCCAAAATTGCTACCCTATTTTGATTTAATCCAATATCTATTATAATCTCAGCCATAAAATCTTCTCCTATTCACAATTTAAAGGTGAAACCAATTTATTATTCTTCTGAGAATATAACTCTAATCTGTGAATTTTTATGCTATCGTCTACTATTTCTATATTTCCAATCTTTTTTATTACATCTATTATATATTTAGGCTTCAAATTGCCTTTGCTACCCGATTTTAAAGTTGCTTTAATAATAACTCTTTTATCTTCAATAACTAGCAATTTTAAATTTTTGATACTACTTCTTATATCAACTTCTTTTATTATCTCTTTTTTGTTTTTTATTTTAACTTTTTTTATATAAATCTCATCTTTTTTAAGAATTTCTCTTATGCAATTTTCTATATCTTCTTTACTAATATTACTAGTTACATAAAATTCTATAACATAATCAGACCATTCTATTAGCGACATCAATGATTTACCTGTTTTTACATATTTCCCTGAAAGGATTTTAATTCCGTTAGGTAATACATCATTAAGCCTGCTAATAAACTCATCTCTATCAATTTCATTTTCTAACTCGACATCCATATATTCTCCATCACTTGTTACTCCAATTGGAAGGGCTGTAGCTAATGAAAATTTTGGATGTGGATTAAAACCCTGACTATATCTTACTGGTATATCGGCTCTTCTAAAGGCTCTTTGGAGTAATCGCATTAAGTCTAAATGTGAAATATATTTCATATCGTCTTTTTTTGAGAATCTTACTCTAATCGTACTCATTAGCAAACACCACCTGTAAAGCTAATATTAATCCCACATCCAGTACAACCTTTTCTACAATCTCTAGTTAATATACCTTCTTTAGCCTTTTCATTTTCTTTGATTAAGTACTTTTTGGAAACTCCTACATCAATAAAATCCCAAGGTAATACTTCATCATATTCTCTATGTCTATTTGCATAAAAGCTTGGATCGATTCCTGTTTCTCTAAAGGTTTCCATCCATTTTTCATAATTAAAGTAATCAGCCCATCCATCAAATTTACAACCTTTTTGCCATGCTCTTATTAAAGCTTTTGACAATCTTCTATCTCCTCTAGCAAAAACAGCTTCAAGAAAACTTAGTTCTGGGTCATGAAAATTGTAAGTAATCTTCTTATCTTTTATATTACTTGCTAAATATCTTTGCTTCTCCTTAAACGTTTCAATAGTATCTTGACCAAACCATTGAAAAGGTGTAAATGGTTTTGGAACAAAACATGATGTGCTGACTGTCACTTTTAAATTCCCTTTTCTCTTATCCTTAGGCAATCCAAAATAGATATCTTTAACCTTATAAGCTAAATCTTTTATTCCAAGAATATCATCATAATTTTCATACGGAAGTCCTATCATAAAATACAACTTAACAGTAGACCAACCTAAATAAAAAGCATCTTTTACTGAATTTATTAAATCTTCTTCATTTATACCCTTATTTATTATATCTCTAAGTCTTTGACTACCAGCTTCTGGTGCAAAAGTAAGTCCTGTTTTACGAACTTTCTGTATCTCCTGAATTATATCAAGAGAAAAAGAGTCAAGTCTTAAAGATGGTAATGAAAGACCTATCTTCTTATCTTTAAACCTATTAATTAAACTCTTTACTAATTCTTCAAGTCTTGAATAGTCACTTGTTGATAATGAAGATAAAGAAATTTCTTCATGACCTGTCGTTTCAATTAATTTTTGTGCATAATCTAATAATCTATCTACACTTCTTTCCCTTACAGGTCTATATATCATTCCTGCTTGACAAAATCTACATCCTCTAGTACATCCTCTAAAAATCTCTAACATCACTCTATCATGCACTGTCTCAATATATGGAACTATAACTCTATCTGGGAAGTAAACTTCGTCTAAATTCTTAATTATTCTTTTCTTTATTACACTAGGATATTTTTCTGCTTTTGGTCTAAATTCTTTTATAGTACCGTCTTGATTATATTTGACTTCATAAAACTTTGGCACATATACGCCTTGAATTTGACTTACATCTTCTAAAAATTCTTCTCTTGTCCTGTTATTTTCTTTCCACTTTTTATATACCTCAATTATTTCTAATATCAGTTCTTCTGATTCACCAATTACAAAAAAATCAATTATATCAGCTAAAGGTTCTGGATTATAAACACATGGTCCACCAGCTATAATAAATGGATCTCCTTCTTTTCTGTCTTTAGAAAGCAAAGGTATATGACCTAAATTAAGCATATTCAAAACGTTAGTATAACTCATTTCATACTGCAATGTAAAACCAACAAAGTCAAATTCATTTATTGGATCTTTACTTTCTAAAGCATAAAGTGGAATATTATTTTTTCTTAGTTCATGTTCCATATCAACCCATGGTGCAAACACTCTTTCACAGAATACATCTTCCTCTTTGTTTAAAAGATTATATAATATATGTAATCCAAGATGTGACATACCAACTTCGTAAATATCAGGAAAAGCAAAAGCAAATCTCACCTTTACTTCTTTTGTATTTTTATTATAGCTGTTTATCTCATTACCAATATATCTTGCTGGTTTTTCAACTCTTGAAAGAATTTTATCTAGTGTATCTTTATTTATCATCTCATCACCCTTACTATCAAAATGTCTAAATATATTCTATCACTTTTCTCTTTTATTTAGTAGTTTTTCTATAGTTATATCATAACCATATTTAATTACACCCTCTAAAATTTGTTTTTCATAAAGTGTTTCAATTACATTACCTTCCCTATCTATTACAGTTATTATGTGATACTTACTAGGAATGAAATTCTCAATAACTGATTTTATTTTCATATCATTTAAACAAATAATATGTTGTACTCTATATATGCCATATTCTGACATTTTCTGATTTTTGCAAATTATCTGCTTTAGGAAAATAAAAACTGCCATATCCTTTTCTTTTTTGGCAGCTATAATTATAAAAATAAAAAATAGAATCAAATAAACCCCATACACATTTCTAATAAAAAGTAGCACCCCGATAAAAATCATTACTGCAGATAATATATAAGTAAATTTCAAAACAAATAATGTAGCTTTTTTTATTCCTAAATTTAAAGACAATATAGCTCTAAATATTCTGCCACCATCTAAAGGTAAAATTGGTAATAAATTAATAAATGCTAAAATCATATTAGTTTTAATAAATAAAACAATGATTTGGTTTTCAAATAAGTATTTTTTTGTAAATATCAAAACAACTGCTAATAAAAGATTTATAGCTGGTCCAATGATAGCTATCTTAACTTCATTTAACGGTTCTGTACCAATTAACCCCTCTAACCTTGCAACCCCTCCAAATGGAAACAGTTCAACACAATTCACTTTAAAGCCTAACTTAAATGCTAAATAAACATGAGCAAGTTCATGTATTAAAACAGAAAAAAATATTACAATCACTTCACTAAAATACCCAATTATAAAATATAACATAAAAAGTATAAATAATAAATAATTTATTTTTATTTTAAATTGACCAATACGAAAAATTGTCATTTAATCCCCCATTAATTATTTGAATTACTAATACTTATACTTATATAATCTAATGGATTTACAGGTGCATTATCTTTCCATATTTCAAAATGCAGTATTTTATATCCATTAATATCTTCTTTTAATGTCCCCAACACCTCGTCTTTAGTTATTTTCTGACCTACTTTTACATATATGTCGTCTAAATGTGCATAAACTGCTTCTATTTCACCAAAATCAACTTCAATACATTCACCTAAAATTTTATCTTTATAAATTTCACTTATAATCCCATCACCAATTGAATAAATGTTTTTATCATTTGAAAGTATATCTATACCTCTGTGAAAGATAGTTATATCTCCTTTCTTGATTTGGCCGAATTTTTTATAAACTATACCTGTAGCGGGAGTGGAATACGAATCTATCTTTATATTATTTTGATATTTAAAAACTGAAACTGCTTTATCTAGTTCTTTACTGCTCCCCTTTGCATACATCAGTATCTTATGCCCTAATTTTTTAAAATCATAATCATATTTTAATGTATTTTCAACTAATCTAATAGCATTATTTGTAAAACTTGTATTAAAAGATTTAATAAAAATTATCAAAAGAATAATTATTATACTAACTAACAGTTGATAAAATAGCTTTTTATAACTACTCTTCTGTTTAGTTCTGTATACATAATCTCTTTTAACTCTTATAGGAAAAAGTTTAAAAATAAGTTTTCGTTTTCCCATATATTTCATCCCCTAAATATTGAATTTACTATATTATTATTTTTTTCACTACTTTTTTATTACAATTAATAACTGACACACAACTTAATTATCTTTGAATCTGTCAATAAAATAATTTATTTATAAAAATAACATTTCTACGAAAAATTCAAAAAAAATAAAGGCGACACTAATCGCCTAACTGTCGCCTTTAATACTTATTCACAATTTTTCTCCATTCCATATCTCCTCTTTGCATTGATTTTATTAACAATTCAGCAGTAGCTATATTAGTAGCTAAAGGAATTCCGTGCACATCACACAATCTCATCAATGCTAAAATATCTGGTTCATGAGGTTGGGCTGTTAACGGATCTCTGATAAATATAACCATATCTATTTCGTTATTTGCCACTAAAGCCCCTATCTGTTGGTCTCCACCTAAAGGTCCAGATAAAAATCTATGAACATCAAGACCTGTAGCTTCATTTATAAGTTTTCCAGTCGTTCCTGTAGCATACAATTTATGATTTTTTAAAATATCTTTATAAGCTAGTGCAAAATTAACTATTTGTTTTTTCTTTTTATCATGTGCTATCAATGCTATTTTCATATGTTTCTCCAACCCCTCTTTCATTATGTTTGTTTTTCAATTGCCTTTTCCTTCATCTTTATAATTGGTATGTTGGCTACTAAAGCGGGTATAGGGGAATTATCACTTTCCCTTCTTGTACGTGTTAACTTAATATCTAATCCTTCTTCGTCTATATCCATATAATCTGATATCACTCTTATTATATCACCTTTTATCATTTCTAAAAAGCGTGGAGATACATTAGCTCTATCGTGAATGAGAACTAACTTCAATCTCTCTTTTGCAACCGTTTTGCTGTTTACTTCATTCTTCCCGAATAATCTTAACAAATCCAAAACAACACCCCCCTTATTACTATTTCCCAAATATCAACTTCTTAAGCTTAGACAACATACCATCTTCTACTTCTAAATCTAATAGCGGTACTTCTTCTCCTAGAATTCTCCTCGATATATTCCTGTATGCTTTACCAGATAAAGCTTTTTCATCACCAACTACTGGTTCACCTTTATTAGTTGATATGACAATCGCTTCATCATCAGGTACAACACCAAGCAATTCTATCGCTAAAATGTCTATCATATCGTCTATATTCATCATATCGCCTCTTTTTACCATATCTTGTCTAATCCTATTTATAATTAACTTAGGATTATGTAAGCCTTTGGCTTCTAAAAGCCCTATTATTCTGTCCGCATCTCTTACAGCTGAGATTTCTGGTGTTGTTACAACTATAGCTTTATCTGCTCCAGCAATAGCATTTTGGAAACCTTGTTCTATTCCTGCAGGACAATCTATCAAAACATAGTCAAACATTTCTTTTAAATCTTCACATAACTCCTGCATCTGTTCAGGAGTTACTGCTGTCTTATCTTTTGTCTGTGCTGCCGGCAATAAATACAACCCATCATATCTTTTATCTTTTATCAACCCTTGTTTTAGTCTACAAACTTTCTCTACAACATCAACAATATCATAAACTATTCTATTTTCAAGTCCCATAACAACATCTAAATTCCTCAATCCAATATCTGCGTCTACTACAACAACTTTTTTTCCATTCATCACAAGTCCTGCTCCTAAATTAGCTGTCGTTGTAGTTTTGCCAACTCCTCCTTTACCTGAAGTTATTACAATCACTTCTCCCATTTTTCCAGCCTCCTATTAATTATTTTTTAGTTAAGTAAGGTTCTATTAACATTTTTCCATCTCTTATACTTGCTACCTCTGGCCACTTAGGTTTATCTTTTTCATCATCAGGACTACGTGCTATAATTTCAGCTATTCTAAGTTGAGTAGGTTGTAAGCTAAACGCCGCAACAATTGCATCTTTATTTCCATCACATCCAGCATGTGCAATACCCCTTAATGCCCCTAAGATAATAATATTGCCTTTTGCTTTAATTTCAGCACCAGCATTTACATCTCCTAATATAACTAAATTTCCATCATACTCTACATATTGACCAGACCTTATTGTGGCCCTGATAAATTTAGTCTTACCTTCTTTAATACCCTCAAAGAAGCTTTCTGTATGTAAGTTAGTTTCAGATATTTGCTTACTACTTTCTTCTAGACTATGTTCTTCATCAACACTAACACCATATTTATTTTGAATTAATATTATAAGCTCTCTTTTTTCCTCAGGTGAAAGTTTCTTCCCTTTAATACATTTAACTTTTCCTCCTTGAAAGAATCCCTTTGCCTTTTCTAATTTTTCCTCTAGCTGCATTTTTATATTTTGAAAGTTACCTTCTTTTATATAAATATAAATTCCTTCCTTCTTTCCTTTAAAAATTACTAAATTTTCATCCATGTCTAACGCCTCCGCAACAATGCTGTTAACTAAAAATATTCTTCAAAACTGTTATAAATCCTTCTTTTCTTAATAGAAAAAAATAAATTAGTAAGGCAGCACTACCTTACTAATTTATTATTATATTCAAATTTTTCCTCTACATTATTTAACCCTAGATACTGAGCAATAACTTCTTTAGCAACCGGTGCTGCATACCCTCCATGTCCACCTTGAAATATTACTACAGCTACAGCTATTTCTGGATCATCATAAGGTGCAAACCCTACAAACCATGCATAAGGGTCATATTTTTCACCTGTTACAGGATTTATAGCTTCGTTTTGGGCAGTACCTGTTTTCCCACCTACTTTTACAGGAAAATTTTTAAATATTTTTCTTGCAGTACCCTCAGTAGTTACTAATCCCATACCTTTTTTAACTTCATCTAAATGACTGTAATCTTTCAATTTAATCTTATAAGCATCATCTCTATTATCGCTATATTCAATTATTTCTCCATTATAAGTTTCAATCTTATCAATAACACTTACCTTATGTCTTATTCCACCATTAACAAGTGTTGCTATATAATTAGCTATCTGAATTGGTGTATATTTACTTTGTCCTTGTCCAATAGAAATATTTAAAGTATCTGCTTGTTTCCAAGAAGCTTGGTTTAGGTAACTATATTTTATAATATCTGCTATACTTATTCCCTTATCATTTACTTTATATGGGTCTACACCCAATTTTGATAGATTTTTTATAACTTCATTTCTGGTAAGCAACTTTTCTAATTCAACCCAACTAACAATAGTGTCTATTATATTTTGTAAATCTTTTTCTGAAATATCATCTTGTTTCATATAATTTTTTAAATTTTTATTCAGAAATCTTCTTAAACTTCTTTTAATAGAAATTATTTTAATTTGTGGATTTGGAACTCCACCAGAAGCTTCGTTCGGTATATTAATTTCTATTCCTGTTTTATCATTTAGTCCAAATTCCTGTGCTAATCTTAAAATATCATCAATCTCTACTTTAACTCCTAATTCTCTGCCTGTTCTTAAATTTTTACCTAAAGTAACTGTATAAAAATAATAGTTACAAGAGTCTCTTATAGCCTCATATAAATTTTCTGGGCCATGAGTACCCCTTCTATCATTCCATATCCAACATCCAAAAGTTTTATTACCTAATTTTAAATATCCCATATCAACTATTTTAGTCTTAGGATCAATTCCTGCTTCTAAAGCTGCCAAAGCTGTAATCATCTTAAAAGTTGAACCAGGCTGTATGGCTGTTTGTATAGCTATATTGTATAAAGGTCTAGGCGCAAGAGGATCTTCAGGATGTTTTGGCATCAAACTTTCCCAATCATCTTCAGTAATTCCTGTTGCGAACAAATTTGGATCATAAGCAGGATAACTTGCTAAAGCAAGAACTTCTCCTGTCTTTACATCTATTGCAACTACTGCACCTGATGTTGCATTTTTAAAACTCTCTTTATAGTCATAATTACCCCATTTACTCTTGAACTCTCCACCTTTTTGTATCTCTTCTAATGCTTGTTTTAATGCACTTTCAGCCACTTGCTGCAATTTAGCATCAATAGTCAAATAAACATTATTTCCTGGAACAGCTTTTTCTTCTTTTATAACTTTTATAGTATTCCCAAGAACATCTACTTCTACATACTTAGAACCATCTTTCCCCTTTAAATACTGCTCAAATTTCTCTTCAATACCTGTTTTCCCTATAATATCATCAGGAGAATACCCTAATTTTTTAATATATTTCTCTATCTCATAACTTTGTGATATTTTACCTAAATATCCAAGTATATGAGCAGCTGTATTACCCATAGGGTAGTATCTAACAGGTTCAACGGATACATAAACACCTGTTAAATCTAAATTGTTTTCTGATATTTTAGAAACTGTACTAGGTTTAATACCATAAGCAATATTAATAGGATGATATGCTCTGTATCCTTGTTTTTTTAGCTGTTCTATTATAAGCATTATATATCTTGCTTCATATTTACTTAGCTTAGCATCTATTTTATACTTATCTCTTAATAAATTAAATGCATCACTAGCACTACTATCTTCAGGTAGTTTGTATTTTTTTAGCCAATTTATTTTATTTCTTATAGGAACATATTCAAAATCTTTAACCGATATTTTAGGATTTATCCCATTATTAAGAACTATTTCCTGGGCAAAGTACTTTATATTTTTGTCTGTTATTAAATCATAAATGAGCCCCGTTTTTTTCCCAACTTCTATTAATGCTTTTATAGGTGATAATTCTTCACTAATCTCTTCTTTTTGACAAAATATTTTTTTACTCTTCTCATCTATATATTTAAATGAAACACTTTTATTTTCTCTATCTATTTCAATATCAATAGGCAAATAAACTCCTCTATTTTTTAAATTATCTATTAGAATTTTCGCGGGTATTATCTCTTGTTTCTTATCTGACTTATTATTTTCTTTAATAAATACTTTGCTAATCAAATTATCTATTGATGTCTCAAGTACAATACTAACAAAATCATCTTTAGCCGTTGAATTTATTGTAATTTTACCAAAGTTTTTAATTAAATCTCTTTTTATTTTTTTATATTCCTCATCAAATTTAAACATGTAATCATGCAGTTCAAAATTCTCTACTAACCCTTTGTTATCAAGATATGAAAACACTAATCTTCTTACAATAGGATTTTTTATCACTTTATTCAATATCTCTTTATTCTTTTCTATCAATAAAATAAAATCTATTTCAGGATTTTGCTTTGATGGTAATTTGTTTTCTGATTTCCATTTCTGTATATCATATTTTTTATCGTATTCGAATCTAACTTCTTTTGAATTACTGTCTACATTAATCAAAATAGGGACTGTTATACCATTATTCTTTAAGATAGTTTTAATTCTATCTGCAATACTTACGGTAAAATTACTATCATTACTGTTATGAGTATAGTACAACTTTATAATATCCTTAATTAATTTGTTTTTTAATATAATTTCTACAATTTCTTTTTCTGGTTCTTTGAAGTTCTCTATATATTCACTATCATCCTTATAAGTTATTACATCAAGTTTAATTGGAAATTCATCTAAATAATTTTCTCCCTCTTCTTCTAAAATTTTAATCAGTTTTAATGCTACTTCATTTCTATTTTTATCTATTTCATCCTTAACAATTTGAACAATAAAACTTGGTTTATTGCCTGCTAATAATCGCCCATATCTGTCTCTTATTTCCCCTCTTGCTGCTGTTATCGGTATCTGCTTAACTCTTTTATTATCAGATATTTCTCTATATTCATCTCCTAGTACTATAGTAAGTGTTGATAATCTGAAAGCAACTAAAAGAAATACTATTGTAAGAATAATTAACAAGATATTATATCTGTTTTTTATTTTTTCTCTAAAAGTCAATACTATCACCTTCTCACTCTTCTATCTGAATTTACAGAAGGTCTTCTTGTAATTTTACAACCAACTTGTAAATGAATACAGAAAGTAAACTATTATAAATTAGCTCAATAAAAATTATCTTTCTTAATAAATAAAGATAATTATAGTTAACTGATAAAAAATACATAAAAAAAGAATATACTAGATGATAAAAAACTGTTGAAAAAGCTGTTAGCACAAAAGGTATAAAAGAACTATCTTTATATATTTTGTCATTTATCGAACCAATTAGATATCCTACAACAAAATATATAAATGCATTAATTCCAATAACATTAAAGAAAAGTATATCTTGAATAAAACCAATAATCAAACCTATAAAAGAGCCTACTTTTTTCCCTTTTAACACAGAAATACATATTAGAATAATCAAAGTTGTATTTGGCAGTATACCAAATACTCTTAAATGTTGAAATATAGTGGTTTGCAGTACAAAATTAAAAATTATCAATAAAATCATTTTAAAAGGCATTAGCTATCCCTCACTTATATTCCTTAACCCCTGTGATTACATAGACATAATCTAATTTTTTAAAATTAATAGCAGGCTCAACTAAAATTCGCTTTACTAAATCATTTCCCTTTTTTATTACTTTTTTTATTTTGCCTATATAAAATCCTTCAACAAAAACTTCTCCTAGTCCTGAAGTTATAAGCTTGTCCCCCTCTACAATATCGGCATCAGAATCAAATAGATATCCACTCATTTCCCCATCTATACTTCCATTTAAAATACCACCATCTTGAGTACGAATTACTTTAAAACTGACTTTGCTACCTTCATCGACTATAGCTAAAACTTTAGACCAATTGTCACCAACTTCAATTACCTTTCCAACCAATCCTTCTTCAATAATATCTTCATCTAACTTAATAGCTTTAATAATTATACTTCCCTCTTTAATACCATCTTTTCTTCCCTTATTAATTACAAATCTATCAAACCAATTTCCAGGATCCTTACCTATAATTTTTGCTTTTATAAAAGTATATTTTGATTTTTCAAGCATAATAGCTTCATTCTTCAGGTACTCAGCACGACTTATAATATCTTCCATCTTTCTATTTTCTTCTTTTAGTTTTAGTATTTCCGCTTTCATTCTTTCATTTTCTTCTTTTAATTTAAATATATTAGTTACAGACTTTATTGCATTAGTAATTTTCTGATCAACTGTATAAAACAATTCTTGAATTGGTGTAACTATTTTCCCTGTTAAATTTTCTATTGATGTAATACTTTGTCTATCTTTGGAAGTTAATCCTATTATAATAAGTAGAATGATAGCGACTAAAGCCACTACCATTCTACTTCTATACTTTTTCATTTTATGCACACTTCATCACCAACCATTATTACCTATTTGTAGTAATTAACACTCTCCTTAAAGTTTCTATCTCTTCAAGTGCTTTACCTGTTCCTAAGACTACACAGTCTAATGGGTTTTCAGCAATGTGAACAGGCATTCCTGTTTCTTTCTTTATTAATCTATCTAACCCATCAAGTAATGCACCACCACCAGTAAGCATAATACCCTGTTCCATAATATCAGCTGCTAATTCAGGTGGAGTTTTTTCTAAAGTATATTTTATAGCATCAATTATACTTGAAACTGGTTCTTTCATAGCAGTTAGAATCTCTGCTGCACATATCTCTATAGTTTTAGGTAGTCCTGTTACCAAATCCCTACCTCTTATTTTCATTTTCTTATCTTGAGTTTTTGGGTTTAAATCTGCTGAACCTATCTGTATTTTTACTTCTTCAGCAGTTCTCTCTCCAATCATTAAATTGTATTCTTTTTTAATATAATAGATGATTGATTCATCTAATTCATCTCCACCAACTCTTATTGATTTGCTCGTTACTATTCCACCAAGTGAAATAATAGCAACTTCGGTAGTTCCGCCACCAATATCTACAACCATACTACCTGTTGGTTCTTGTACAGGAAGACCTGCACCAATAGCTGCCGCCATAGGTTCCTCAATAAGGTGCGCTTCTCTAGCACCAGCTTGTCTAGCAGCTTCCTCTACTGCTCTTTTTTCAACCTCTGTTACCCCAGACGGTACACATACTACCACTCTAGGCTGTACTAAAGAACGTCTGGGATATGCTTTTTTAATAAAATGCTTTAACATACTTTGAGTAACATCAAAATCTGCTATAACACCATCTTTCATTGGTCTAATTGCAATTATATCACCAGGTGTTCTACCTATCATTCTCTTAGCTTCCTCACCAACAGCTAAAACCTGATTTGTTTTTGATCTAATAGCTACAACTGAAGGCTCTCTAATGATTATCCCTTTCCCTTTGACATATACTAATGTATTTGCTGTTCCCAAGTCTATTCCCATATCTCTTGAAAAGATATTTAAGATGCCCATCTTTTTGCTCCTCCCTATTTCATCTTATATTATGTTTTTCTCTTTTAGACTTACATATTTTCCATCCCCAATAATGATGTGATCTAGCAAATCTATCCCTAAAATTTTTCCCCCTTCTACAAGTCTTTTGGTAATATTTATATCTTCTTTACTAGGTGTCGGATCCCCACTAGGGTGATTGTGTACTATAATTATCGAAGCACTACTTCTTTTTATTGCTTCTTTAAATACTTCTCTAGGATGTACTATTGAAGAATTTAAACTCCCAATAGAAGTATTTTCTATCGCAATTATATTATTTTTTGTATCTAACAAAATAGTTTTAAAATACTCTTTCTTTAAATACCTCATTTCTTCCATTAAAATATTAACTACATCATGGGGACAAGTTACCTTTATTCTACTTTCTGCATTAAAAGAAGACAATCTCTTACCAAGCTCAATTGCTGCAATAATTTGAGCTGCTTTGCACTTTCCAATCCCATTAAGCTGAGTCAGCTCTTCGAATGTTAATTCAGTTAAATATCTCAACCCACTTTTGTCCATAGAAAGTATTCTTTGAGATAGTTCAATAGCTGTGTACTTCCTATTTCCTGTTCTTATAATTATAGCTAATAATTCAGAATTTGATAATGCTTTAGGACCAAATTTAAATAACTTTTCTCTTGGTCTTTCTTCCTCTGGTAAGTCTTTTATGGTATAATTATCCACTCCACCCATTCATATCAACCCATTCTATAATAGTCTTACTCCAAAGTATTTTTCTAAAACACTATCTAATTTTGATATCGGTAAACCCACCACATTCCAATAAGAACCTTTTATCCATTCTACAAATATTGAACCGTAGCCTTGTATAGCATAAGCACCTGCTTTGTCTAAATATTCACCAGTTTTAATATATCTCTTTATTCGATCTAAAGTCAAGTCTTTAAACTTGACAATTGTTTCAGCATAGTCAATAACCTTATTATATGTGCCTGTCTCAATAATCGCAAAACCCGTAATTACAGAATGGGTTTTACCACTTAATTTAGACAACATTTCAAATGCTTCATCTTCATTACGTGGTTTACCTAATATTTTATCTTTAAAAACAACAATAGTATCAGCTGCAATTACTATTTCTCCATTTTTCATTTTTAGAGATACATCATTTGCTTTCTGAAATGCTAGAGACATAGCTGTTTGCTTTGGCTCATCAAAATCATTAATTATCTCTAGTGTATCACTTTGCACAATATCAAAATCAATATTGAATTTAGATAATAATTCTTTTCTTCTAGGTGAACCTGAAGCCAAAATTATTTTCTTTTGCATGCTATCACCTACAATTTTCTGTATATAAATACTGAGATTATCAAACCAATTACACTTGCAACACTAACATCTATAGCTATACCAAAAGTCAAACTGATTACTTTTAGGTCTAAATGTATTGGAGATTTCAATCCTATTGCATAATTATATGCCAATATAGGTATCTTATCACTTAGCAAATCCCCAATTATACCACCAATTACAATTCCCGTAATTAACAATAAAAATAAAACCCACGGGTTTCTAGTTCTAGATCTCATTATAACCCTCCTTAGAATCATAAATTAAATATTTTTTTTAAATGTTTTGTCGTATAAAGAGTGCTTAAACCTACAAAATATCCAGTAAATAAACTAACTAAATTCATAACTGGTAAATATGAAAATATCTTGATATTTTCCATCATAATACTTGCAACACTTATTTGTCCTATATTATGAAAAATAGCTCCTATAATACTTATACCTATAACACTAAAAATCCTTGATAAAAATCTATATGCAAAGTACATTGCAAATAAGCTTAGTAAGCTCCCAGTTAAACTATAAAATAAACTTGTAACACTTCCAGTTGCCAAGCTAAATGCTATACTTCTTAATACTACTACTGTCAGAGCTTCTTTATACCCAAATATAATTAAGGTCGATAAAATTACAATATTGGCTAAACCTAATTTTGCTCCAGGCGCGATAAAAGGTAATGGTATGAAAGATTCAAATATGCTTAGCGCAAGTCCTAATGCTACCAATAATGATAAAAAAATAAGTTTTTTAGTATTATTCACTTTACTCACTCTTTCTAGTAGCTTATATCATCTATTTCATCATCTGTTTCATTTTCTCCCACTATTTCAATAGTCAATTTATGTGGTAGGCAAACTATAATTTCTCCAGGTTTTGATATCCAACCCTGCTTAACATCTAATTTATCAGGACAATCTGCATCTATTACTCTAACCTTACCATCACCAATTTCAATCTTGTTATAACCATATTGTGTTCTTATATCAATAGTCTTTCCAATCATGTTTTTATCAAAAGTAATCTTTTTAATAACTTCTCCATTTACTGCTATCCTTATATACTTATAGTCCGATTTACTTATATCGCTTCTAACTATACTAAAACCTATTATACTTGACAATATTATAAAGAAAATAAGATACTTGTCCCATCTTGTCATAGAAAACACCTTTCAAAGTCTATGAAATGTAAATGTATACAGAACATACATATTATCACAGTTTTAGTTTACCACTTATATTATCTAAATACAAGTAACAATTTTTTCATTAAAGCGTTCAAAAGCCAATTGGTCTTTGATATTTCGTCATTTGCTATTTGTCTTTATTAATTATACAACAGCCTTAAAACAACGAACCCTGTTCATTGTCTTACATTTAGTTAATCACAAGAATAAAACCCTGCTATAAATAGCAGGGTAAGCTTATTTGAGTTCAATTGCATCTTTAGGACATTTCTGAGCACATAGACCGCAACCTACACACTTATCTTCTAATATTTTATGTTTCTCTTTTAACTCTCCTTCTATAGCATCTACTGGACATTGTTTCTTACAAATTGTGCATCCTACACACTTTTCTTCATCAATATAGGCTTTTTTTCTTTTTTCAAAATTAGCTGATATAGCATTAGTCGGACATTTCTCTGCACAAATCATACAATTAGTACATTTGTCATAGTTAATCTTTGCTAAGTTGTTTTCGAATTCTATTGCATCAAATGGACAAAATTTTACACAAATTTTACAACCAATACATCCAACAGTACATTTTGATTTAACTTCTTTTCCAAACTCCTTACTATTACAATCTACAAAAACTTCTTGTTCATACGGTACCATTACTATTACAGATTTTGGACATACCTCTATACATTTACCACATGCAGTACATTTCTCTGGATTTATTTTTGCTATTCCATCAACAATTTCTATTGCATCAAACTGACATGCTTCAACGCAAGTTCCTAATCCTAAACATCCATACTGACAAGATTTACTTCCTCCTGCAACCATAGCAGCTGCTTTACAGTCTTTAATTCCTAAATACTCATATTTCTCTGTGGCATTACATGAAGTACCTTGACATATAACCCTAGCTACTTTCTTTTCTCCTACCTTAGCAGCTACTCCCATAATTTCGCCCAATTTTTCAGCCGTCGCAGCTCCCCCAACTGGACACCCATTTACTGGAGCTTTGCCACTAGCTACTGCATTTGCAAAGCCGTCACATCCCGGGAATCCACATGCACCACAATTTGCTCCTGGCAATGCTTCTCTTATTGCTTCAACCTTTGGGTCAACCTCTACAGCAAACACCTTTGAAGCAATTGCTAATCCGATACCAAATAATAATCCCAAACCACCTAAACTTAATACTGAATATATAATACTAGTAGACACTACTATCACCTCCTATACAAGACCAGTAAAGCCTAAAAATGCTATTGACATTAATCCTGCTGTTATTAAAGCAATCGGAAATCCTTTTAAAGATTCAGGTACATCGGCTAATGCTAACCTCTCTCTAATACCAGCAAAAAGTACTATTGCTAAAGAGAAACCTATAGATGCACCTAATGAATGAACAATAGTTTCTATTAGATTATAATCCTCTTGAATATTAATTATTGCCAATCCCAATACCGCACAATTTGTAGTAATAAGTGGTAAATATACCCCTAAAGCTTGGTATAACGTTGGACTCATCTTTTGAATAAACATCTCAACTAACTGAACTAATGAAGCAATTATTAAGATAAAAGCAATAGTTTGTAAATATTCTAATCCTAAACTCACTAGTATAGTATGATGTACAACATAAGTTATAATAGATGACAAAGTCATTACGAATGTTACAGCCATTCCCATACCAAAAGCAGTTTCTACCTGCTTAGATACTCCAAGGAAAGGGCAAATACCTAAGAATCTTGAAAGTACAAAGTTATTCACAAGCATTGCGCTTATTAATATTGCAAATAATCCTCCTATACTCATCTACAAACCCCCTCTATACTCTAGCAGTCTTTCTCGACTTTAGCCAGTTAAATAATCCTATTAAAACACCTAATGCTAAGAAAGCTCCCGGAGGTAATATCATTATTAGAGCTGGTTTGAAAGCTTCACCTAATATTTGAATTCCAAATACACTTCCTGCTCCAAGCAACTCTCTTATAATTCCCAAAAGAGTAAGAGCCCATGTAAATCCTAATCCCATACCAATTCCGTCTACTATTGAATCAACAGGATTATTCTTTGAAGCAAAAGACTCAGCTCTACCCAATATTAAACAGTTAACAACAATTAAAGGTATAAACAAGCCTAAAGACCTATATAAATCAATAGCATAAGCATGCATAAACATTTCAATTAGAGTAACAAATGTAGCTATTATTACTATATAAGAAGGTATCCTAATTTTACTTGGTATAAATTTTCTCAATAAAGATATAACAAAGTTTGAACTTATTAATACAGTAGTTGTCGCCAATCCCATTGCCATACCGTCAGAGGCTGTTGTTGTTACAGCCAATGTCGGACACATACCTAAAAGCTGCACAAATGTCGGATTTTCTTTTAATAAACCATTTTTTAAATTATCTATAAATTTCATCTCTACACCTCCAAGCCCGAAGTACTATTTTGCAAGATTATTAATAAATATTTCTCTAGCCAAGTTAACACCTTTAGTAACAGCTTTTGACGTTATTGTTGCACCAGTAAGTGCCTGTATTTCATTTTCACTACTTGGACTTCCTTTAACTACTACTAACTCTTTTGAAGCATCTTTATCTTTAAATTGGTTTTGGAACTTAGGTTGAGTTGCATTAGCTCCAAGACCTGGAGTTTCTTTATGACTTACTACTTTTATACCAGTTACTTTGTTTTCTAATGAAATTCCTGTTATAACTTCAACATCTCCTCCGTATCCAGGAGTAGCTGTCTTTATAGCATATCCTACCAAACTTCCATTTTCAGAATACCCACTATAAATCTCTCTTATACTTGGATTTTCACTAATTATTTCATTCAAAATTTTTTCGTCTAAAGGTTTGAAACTTTCAGCTAGAGGTAACACTTCTTTTCTTGCTACTTCACTCGCTTGATTTTCTACACTCGCAATAACATCTTTAGTCATATCATGAGTAAAACCTAACACTAAAGCTGCTATAGAAGTTATCAGTAATAGTATTAAACCTAATTTTATAATATCACCCATTTTGCTTCACCTCACCAAATACTCTAGGGCTAGTATATTTATCTAAAAGAGGCGCTACTATATTCATAAGAAGTATTGAATATGAAACCCCTTCAGGATATCCACCGTAAAGTCTTATTACTGATGTTATAACACCACAGCCTATACCAAAAATAATCTGTCCTTTTGGTGTTACAGGAGATGACGCATAGTCAGTAGCCATGAAAAATGCTCCTAACATTAGGCCACCTGCAAATAAATGATACAGCATATTACTAAATCCTGCACCAGAAAGTAGCATTATAACTGCAACTGTACCTATATAAGTAAAAGGAATACGCCAGTTAATAACACCTCTATAAAGTAAATATAAACCACCTAAAATTAAAAGTATTGCAGATGTTTCTCCTAATGAGCCTCCTATATTTCCGAAAAATACATCTTTTAAAGGTGGTAAAATTGGAGTTGCTGCACTTACTGCATCATGACCATGAGCTGCCTGATTTGCTATTTGCTTCAATATAGCTAAAGGTGTTGCAGTGCTTACTGCCTCTGGCCCTGGAGTCACCCAATTAGTCATAATAACAGGCCATGACGCTAAAAGCATAGCTCTTGCTGCTAAAGCTGGGTTCATAAAATTATGCCCTAATCCACCGAAAGCCTGCTTTACTATAGCAATTGCAAAAGCCGAACCTATCACCGGTATCCACCAAGGGGCTGATGCAGGTATATTAAAAGCTAATAGTAAACCTGTTACAACTGCACTTAAATCATTTACAGTTATAGGCTTTTTTAATAACTTTTGAATTAAAGCTTCTGTTGCTACTGCAGTTAATACTGCTAATACAATCAACTTTAATGCATTAAACCTAAAATAGTATATACTAGCTAAAGTCGCTGGTAATAGTGCTATTATTACATCTAACATAATTCTATTGATTGTTTCATCTGATCTAAGATGTGGAGAAGATGAAACTATTAACTTATTATCCACTATTTTCCCTCCAATCACTTATCTTTTTTTTCTTCTAGAAATTAGTTCTCTCTTAGCTACTCTTATTGACTGCAATAAAGGCCTTTTTGATGGACAAATGAAAGAGCATGAACCGCACTCGATACAATCTAATGCATGGTATTTTTCAGCTTCATCATACATATTTTTTAGTGCAAATTGACTTATAAATAGTGGTTGTAAATTAACAGGACAAATATCAACACATTTACCGCATCTAATACATTGTTTAGGTTCAGGTATCTTAGCCTCTTTTTCATTTAATACAAGTATACCTGATGTTCCTTTAATAACAGGTACCTCATCTGTAAACTGAGCAATTCCCATCATAGGTCCACCCATAATTATTTTCCCTGGCTTTCCTTTATATCCACCACATTGTTCAATCACTTCTTTAAATAGAGTTCCTATCTTAACAATTAAATTTTTAGGTTCATTTATAGCACTACCTGTTATCGTAACTATTCTTTGTATAAGTGGCATACCTGTTTGAATTGCATCTGCTATAGCTGCTGCAGTACCAACATTATTAACTATAACGCCTACATCCATTGGCAAGCCACCAGCTGGTACTTCTCTCCCTGTAATAGCATTAATTAATCGTTTTTCATCTCCTTGTGGATACTTAGTAACCAAAGTAGCTATTTCAATGTTTGGCTCATCTTTGACAGCCTTCTCCATTGCTTCTATCGCATCTGGTTTATTGTTCTCAATTCCGATAAATCCCTTATTTACACCAACAGCTTTCATAATAGCTTTTAAACCAAAAACTACTTTTTCTGGAGTTTCAACCATTAATCTATGGTCAGAAGTTAAATAAGGTTCACACTCTGCACCATTTAATATTATAGTATCAATCTTTTTATCTGGAGGCGGCGATAATTTTACATGAGTAGGGAATCCTGCACCTCCAAGCCCTGTTATACCCGCTTCTTTAATGATATTCAAAATTTCTTCTTTAGTAAGAGAATCTAAATCTCCTTTAGGTTTAACGTTTTCATCCACTTCATTACTGCCATCTGATTCTATTACTACAGACAACACTTGTGTACCTATAGGACTTGTATAAGGTACAATCTTCTTTACTATTCCTGCAATACTAGAATGAATTGGTGCAGAAACAAATGCTTTTGGTTCACCTATCTTCTGTCCAATTTTAACTCTATCCCCAACCTTTACAATTGGCTCACAAGGTGCACCTATATGCTGTGCTAATGGAATAATAACTGTTTGTGGCTCTTTAGCTTTTTCTAACGGAATCTTTTCAGTATACTCTTTAAAGTGTGGCGGATGAACACCACCTTTAAAGGTAAGATTTTTTAATTTCATATATCTCACCTCTTATTTATAATTTTAATAATTTTTAAACAAATCTTGTATACAAAATACTTAAATAGATAAAAATTAACACAAATATAGGACCCTCCCCTCTTACGGGTCCTATCATTTTCAACTTAATTATAACACCTTTTAATAAAATTGTACAGAAAATAAATCGTTTATTTATTAACATATCCACTAGCTCTTCCTATTGACTATTCCTATAAAGATTTTTTATATTCTCATTAATATAATCTTTTATCCATAGTATTATATTAGCTTCATTTATTGGCACATCTCCCAGTATTTTTTTTACTTCCTTAGTATCAAAAACAAAATAATTTCCATTATAACTGTGTCTGTAAACAATTTCTATATTCTCATTTGCATTTATTAGTGAAATTATTGTTTGTCCAATATCTCCTATTGGTGCTCTATCTATATGACTATGCCTAAAAACACATGTTACTTTAGTTCCTTTACCTATTTCAGAAGATATTTTAAAATCTCCTTCACATCTTAAAGTAGCTGCTTTCATCAAAGGTATTCCTAACCCTACTTTTCTAGTTGTTCTAGATGTAACAAAAGGGTCTTCTACTTTCTTTAATAAATCTTCACTCATTCCTTCACCGTTATCTTCTAATTCTATGGTCAATAAATCCCTTTCTGTATCCTCATCAATGCTAATATTTATTTTAGTTGCTCCAGCTTTAACTGAATTTTCAGCTAAATCTAAAATATGAAGGGAAAGCTCCTTCATTTTATATTCCTCCAACTCTTACTAAGATATTCTACTAAAGAATTTATATCTTTTTTTTCTATATCTAAAAACATAACTGGTTCATTAATATCGCCAAGATAATGTGCATCAGAATTTTTAATTAAATTATATCTTTCCAAGTTTATTAAATTTTTAATTGACTGAGAAGAATAATTTTTTGAGACCTCAACTGTTTTTACATTAAGTTCATCTGGTATAAATCCTAAATTCATAAGTATACTATAAGATTTTTTATCAATATGTGCTGGTACAAGCACTCCATTTAGTCTATTAACTAAGTTATTAATTTCTTTAATTGTATACTTAGTACTGTTTAGAAGAAATTTTTCAACCTCTCCTATAATGTTATCATTTTCATCCATTAACAGTTGGTTTCCAAAAAACTTTTTATTATTTTTAATATCTGGTAATCCTCTATAAATAAAATCCTGAAATTCTATACCATCTTCAATATTCCTAAAATAACATAATACATGAACTTCTTCTTTTGTAGTTACCTCTATACCAGGTATAACTAAAATGTCCCTTTTTTTAGCTACCTTCATAA
This sequence comes from Caloranaerobacter longqiensis, assembly GCF_050286925.1. Classification (NCBI taxonomy): domain Bacteria; kingdom Bacillati; phylum Bacillota; class Tissierellia; order Tissierellales; family Thermohalobacteraceae; genus Caloranaerobacter; species Caloranaerobacter longqiensis. The sequence goes on along the minus strand of NZ_JBFWFX010000004.1, from coordinate 160,062 downwards.
TAGATTCTACATTTCCCATAGTATTGTGATCCGTTACTGAAATTATATCTAGTCCTTTAATATACGCCATATTGACAATATTGTTTGGTGTCATATCCTCATCTCCACACGGAGATAAAGCTGAATGTATATGCAAGTCATAACTAAATCTCATACTAAACACCCAATTCATGTAATCTACATGCTAATTCGTATGCACTAAGTTTTGACCTCAACACTGGTATACCAACTTCATTGGCTTTTTTTATAGTTTCATCTTCAACTTCCATACCTTCTGCAATCAAAACAGCTGATAAACCTACTAAAGTAGCTACAGCAATTACATTTAAATGCGTTTGAATAGTAATCCATAAATTATTTTCACTAGCATTAGCCATTACTAAACTTAATAAATCACCTATATAGACTCCCTCTACATTATTTTCAATATTTTTTTCAGTTAAAACTTCAAGCTCTAATTCTTTAACTATTTTATCTAATCTCATAAATATCCCCCTTAGACTAATCTCTAAATATACAGTCTTCTATTTTACTATACCCTCTTACTATATCTTCAGCCAAGGCTCTACAAGAAGGTGCTCCACATGAACCACAATCGAGTCCAGGTAATAGGCTTGTCAATTTTTTTATTTCTTCTATCTTTTTTATTGCTTCGACTATATTTTCATCAAGTTTCATAGTTCCTTTAGATTGGATTTTCTCAGTCCAACAAGCAAATCCTGAATTATATAATTCCATAGCATATTCTTTTGAAACTTTTATCTCATCATCATGCTTTTCTGCTAACCTTCTAATTCTACTTTTAGCTATAAATGGATTCTCAACACATAATGGGCCTCCAACACAGCCACCAACACAAGCTAAACCTTCAAAGTATTCAATGTTATTTAGCTTACCCAATTCAATCTCTTCCAAAACTTTTATAACGTTGTCTATTCCATCAACTGCAATATAATTATCAACTCCAATAGATTTACTTTGTCCTCCAGCTCTAGCCCAATCTATTCCATAAGTAGAAGCTGTCCTAAAAACATCTGTCTTTTCAGCAGTATTTGAATTTTTCACTATATCCCCATATATCTGCTTTATAGAAATAGCACCATCAACATGCGAATTTTTTATACCTATTGGATTTTTGATGCTTGTAACTTTAGCAGGACATTGTGTTATATAAAATATACCTATCTCATCAGACTTTAAATTATACTTTTCCATAGCATTTTTTCTTGCTAATCTAGCTGCCAATTCCATAGGTGATTCAATTCTTATTATATTATCAATTAGTGATGGAAAATTAATTTGTATCAATCTTAATACTGCTGGACACAAAGATGAAATAAGTGGTTTTGGTTGTTTATTGTTTTTCAAGTTTTCTCTAATAATCAAAGTTATAATATCTGCCGCATATCCTTCATCAAATACCTCATCGAAACCTAACATTTTAATCCCTTCAAAAACTTTATTCATATCTTTATCTAAACTGAATTGACCATATAGAGTCATTGGAGAAATAGCTATCTTATATTTATACTTCTCTAATTTATCCAAAGTATCTAACTGTGTCTGTTGAGCATGATATGGACATACTCTTATACATTCACCACAATCTATACATCTCTCTTTTATGATTATAGCTTTCTTATTTCTTACTCTTATCGCCTCTGTTGGACATCTTCTCATACAATTTGTACAACCATTACATCTATCTTTATCAAGTACAACTGAATGAAAGTACTCTACCATAAAAATCACCTACTAGATTTTATTTATTTATGTAAATTCTCATATGAACTTCTGTTTTACCATTAGGAGTAGACTCTATATTAAATTCATCAGAACATCTTTTCATATTCGGTAATCCCATTCCAGCACCAAACCCCAACTCTCTAATATGATTTGGTGCTGTCGAGTAACCTTCTTTCATAGCTAACTCTATATCTTTAATACCCGGTCCTTTATCGGTTGCATAAATATCTACATATTGCTCTGTTATTATAGCTTTAATAACCCCACCATAGGAATGTATAACTATGTTCATCTCTGCTTCATAAGCTGCTATAGCTACTCTTCTAACTATCTTTGCATCAATTCCAAGCTGTTTTAAAATTTTCTTTATGCTGCTCGAAGCTTCTCCTGCTCTTGTAAAATCATTCTGCAAAATCTCATATTCAAGCTTTATAGAATTTTTCTCATTCATCTATCTTGTTACCCCTTCTATAGAAATGCCTTTTAATCCCTTTTCATATAGCTTTCCACATGCTGTATACAATGTATAGTCAGTAAGTAAAACAGTAATGTTGTGTGATTTTGCCATTTCAATAATTTCTTTACTTGGTTTTTTGCCTCTTACAAATACAATAGCATATAAATCTATCATTTCGGCAGTTCTAATAACTTGTGGATTTGTTAACCCTGTAAGTAAAACTGAACCATTATCTACAAAAGCTAAAACATCGCTCATTAAATCCGACCCAAAAGCAGAAAGAACTTCTCTATCTAGATATTCCTCACCAGTTAAAACTTCAGCATTTAATATTTCCTTTATCTCTTTTAACTTCACAATACCACTCCTATTATAGCTATTTAAAAATTTTTATAAAATTAAACAACATTTTATAATACTTGTCATAACTATCTTGTATAATCTCTTTATTACTTATTAGGTTTTGTAAAATCTGTTCTCTTTCTTTAACCTGTATTCTGATATTATCTAAAATATTATTAAAGTCAGAATTTTCTACATCCCCATCTATATTGTTTAATAATTTACTTATTTGATCGTTATTTTCCCTTATTGTTTTAATTATTTCCTGTAAATCTTTTTGTACAAGAACATAGTACCATAAAGAAGTCTCTTCATCAAATGCCTTCTTAAATGTCTCAATAATTTCATTTATCGTATCAGCAGTTTCCTGTTCATTACTATTATATTTTATCACAAAATCATCAACAGTTATTTTATTTACAAATGCATCTTTATATGATTCTCTAATACTCGTTAAAACTTTATCACATATTTCTCTATTAAGATAAGTCCCATAAAATACTTTATAGTCACTTATCTTAACAATATAACCATTTGCCCCTTTTTCTCTTAATTCTTTTCTTAATGTCTTAGCATTTTCAATATTACTAAAACTACCTAATTGGATGTTATATAAATCAAATCCTTTAATTGTTAATTCTAATTTTTCTAAATCATCAATTTTTTGCTTGTCTATATCTTTAACAATGTTCTCATTACTCTTATTATTACTTGAACTATTTTCAATTTTATTTGTAAGTTTAGTATTATCAATATCTTCAAAATGAGGCAATATTAAATTTTGAACAATCAAAATCCCTATAATTATTGATATAATTGGTGCTATGATAAAAAATACAAATATTGTCAACAATTTATCCTTCTTATTTCTCCTTTTCCTCATCGAACTCTTCAATCTCTCGCCTCCTAATCAGTTAAGATAACTACATACTTGCTACATATTTACTAATTCTATTTCTTCCTTGTTTTTTAGCTCCTATATACATAGCTCTATCTGCATAAGCCAAAAGTGCAGCACCAGAATCTGCTTCATCTGGAAATTCAGCTAATCCACCACTTATTGTTACTTTTATTTCATCTCCTTCGACACTATAAAACCTAGTATTTTCAACAACTTTCCTTATTCTCTCTGCTATATCATAAGCATGTTGTTGATCAGTCTTTGGTAATATTACTGTAAACTCTTCTCCTCCATATCTAAATACCTTATCATTTGCTCTGACATTATTTCTTATGATATTAGCTACTTCACTAAGTATTCTATCTCCTGTCTGGTGTCCATAAGTATCATTAATTTTCTTAAAGTGGTCAATATCAAAAATTATAAGACTAGTTTTATTACATTTAATACAATTTTTAACAGCACAAGTCGCACATGTATCTGTTAATGAATCTAAAGTATTAAAGAAATATCTCTGATTATACAATCCTGTTAACTCATCTTTTATAGCATTATTATATATTTCTTTATACAATCTTGCATTTTCTATAGCTACCACAATTTGGTTCGCTAGATTGTCCAAAATATATAATTGCTCTTTAGAAAATCTACCTCTATATTTACTACTAATTAATACACATCCAATTATTTCACTATCTAAAATCAAAGGTTCATATATTAATGAAACCAAATCTTCTGGTACTTTTGCAGAATCGTCGATATATTTGCTCTTTCTAACATCTTCAAGCACAAAACTTTCTTTTAAAGTTAATATCTCTTTAAAGTGCTTAGTTAGATAATTATCAATTATTTTACTATCAAAATTTATGTATTCATCTGCATTAAAATCTAAAGTCCTAACAGTACAACTACTTTTATCAAATTCAATCAGAGCACAATAATCACAATTCACTAGTTGTTTTATTCCAATTAAAATGTTAGATATAGTCTCACTCAAATCAAGCTTAGAAACTATAGATGCAGAAACTTGATGAGATAAACTTAATCCTTTATTAATAAATACCAAATTTCTCATTAATCTAAACAGCAAATTGAAAGTTATGATCAATAAAAGGAATACAACTAACCCAATAAAGCTATATTGCTGGTAGGAATATGACATTAATATAGATAATGGAATAACTATAAAATTAGTATAAAAATCCCATTTAAAAACCTCAAAGAATTTTGTTGGCAATTTATTGTTAAACATAATAATATTTTGCATTATTAATATTATCCAATTGAACACAAAAATAGCTAATCCAAAGATAATACAATTTACAATATCATTAATATTAGATATAAAAGCTATCTGTTTCCCAGTAGCTTTAATCAAATAATGCGACAATATAAACATAATAAAGAGCATACCTATGCTAAAATACATCCTTATCGCTTGTCTATAATAATAAAGATAATTTGATGTCATAAATACTATAAAAATTAGCCATAAGGTAGGTACGAGTCCACTAATGAAATAAGAGCCTAACATAACTGCTGAACTTAAAGTTACAGTAAAATCATCAATTTTTATGCTCATTCTCTCCAACAAAATACCTGATATGCTTAAAATTACAAATAATACAATATTGAAGGAAAAATACTCTTTATTGGCAATAGTTGCTAAAAGAAGCAATCCAAAACCGATTGTTCCAATAAGAGACTCATAATGCTTTTTTAATTTGCTTAACATGGCAAAACCCCTTACCCCCATAATTTTATAAATAATATTCAATAAATGTTTTATTTTTCCTTCAAAAGTTTATTAATATTTATAATTTAAATTCTATATTTATAATCTATAATTCTATCAATTAATTTTTTCTGTGTCAAAATTATAGTAACATCTATATAATATATTAAACTTTAAAAAACAAAATCTCCAATTTAAATAAATTAAGGTAGATTTTGCCCTAATCCATTACGGAAATTATATTCAAAAATATACACAGTTTAACAAAGAATATAATTCCTATGGATTATAAAATATATTTAAAGGAGGTTTATTCATGGCAAATAGTCTTTTTGATGGTCTATTGGGGGATGGAAATGAAAGTTTGCTTTTCTTCTTCTTACTACTTGTGATTTTATTTGGTGGTTTTGGTCATAATTACTAAAAAATAAAATCAAAATCTCTTTCACCCATCTAAAACTTTAATCATATTATATAGTGACCAAGAAAATATAGATAAAAATAAGGAGGTTATATATATGACTGATGGAAAAGGTCTTCTAGGCGGATTATTCGGTCGTGACGGCGGCAGCGAATTGTTATTTTTCTTCCTATTGCTAGTTGTAATATTCTGTAATTGTTATGGAGGATTTGGTTGTAACAGATAATTTTACAAAACTATTTTGGTATTCAAATTAAACATCTCTAAAAAATATTAAAACATGTAAATGCCAATATAGGAGGGATATATATGGCTGATACTCAATGTGGATATGGCTGCAATGACAGCTTATTGTTCTTCTTCTTACTACTAGTTATATTATTCTGCTATTGCTATTAAGAATAAACTTAAATGAAAAAGGGAGCTAAGTGCTCCCTTTCAATTACATTTTTTAATTAAATTTTGGTGCCGTGGGCGGGACTCGAACCCGCACGAGCATATGCTCACTACCCCCTCAAGATAGCGTGTCTGCCAATTCCACCACCACGGCGCTTATTAGACACTCTTTTAGTATAGCTTCTAAATTTATTAATGTCAAGTTCTAATCTAATTAATCTTTCTTATTCTCTTCTTGAAGTTCTTTTGGAATAAACCATTTGTCAATATTATTGTATATATTAGAATAAATCGGTTTTATTTCGCCTTTTACTTTATCATCAATAAGTATTGCGTTGTTTCTAAAAAACAAACTTACATATGGCAAATCTTCAACTATCAGCTTCTGAATTTCTTCATAAATACTTTTCTTTTCTGCTCTAGTAGTAGCTCTAAAAGCCTTTACTAAAAGCTGATCCATATTCTCATTTTTATAATTAATAAAATTACTTCCTTCATCTATTTGAGTTGAATGAAAAGCAAAAGATAAATCTGGAAGCAAAGATAACTCCCAACCAAGAAGTACTAAATCAAAATCACCTTTTCGAATTTTATCAACCATATTATTCCATTGTCTTTCTGCAGTTTCCACATCAATATTATCTATTGTAGTATCATACTGTGGAACTACCTCTATCCCAATTGCTTTTAAATCTTCTATTATCATATTCGCTGTCTTTAATCTTAATGGATTATATGAATTTGTTAACAGCCTAATCTTTAGTTTGTTACCATTTTCATCTTCTAAAATACCATCATTGTCAGTATCTCTCCATCCAGCTTCATTTAAAATTTCTTTAGCTTTATCTACACTATAATCGTAAGCATTTTTTTGCGACAATAACCAAGAATTCGGATGAATTGGTACATCTACCTTTGTTGCATGACCTAAATAAACTTTATTAATTATATTATCTCTGTTTATCCCAAATGCAATTGCCTTTCTTAAAGCTAATCCTTTTTCACCGTTGATTAACTTATTCTTAAAATTAAATCCTAAAAACTCATACTTTTGAGTAATATATTCATATATTGCTACTTTATTATCCTGAGCATATTTCTTCCAATCTACACCTTCTGCCCTAGTCAAGTCTAATTGTCCAGCTTCAAACGATACTACTGCTAGTTCATTATCTGACAATATTTTCCCAACAATTTTGGAAATGTAAGGCTTACCTAAATGCCAATCATCATTTCTCACAAGTTCAACTCTTTTAAGTTTATCATATTTGCTAAATTTATATGGTCCTGTGCCTATAGGGATAATATCTTTACTTAAAGCTTTTAAATATGTTTTCTTACTTATCTTAATCCCATCTTCGACAAATTGGTGCTTAGGTATTATTGGAAATGTTAAACTTTCAAGCGCATTACTATAAGCTCTATCAAAATGTATTTGTAAATTCAAATCATCTATAATTTTAACATTTAGAATATGCTGTATATCTGTTGGTTTAGCAGCTTTAAATGCAGCTTCTAACATATCTTTGTATAAAACATCATTTGCACTATATTTTATTACATCTATCGTAAACTTTACATCTGAAGCTGTAAATTTATGACCATCATGCCATCTAACATTATCTTTAAGTCTAATATCTACAGTCTGACCATCTTGACTGATTTTATAATCTTCTACTAATATTTTTCTTAAATTTAAATTTTCATCAAAATCAAATAAACTTTCATATATCAATTTATTAAAATAATATAAACTCTTATCACTGCTCAATAATGGATTAAATGTCTTAATATAAGAAATAGGTACTACTATTTCTCCACCAAAAGCTGGTTCATAAACTTCTTTTTGATATGCACTATCACTTTTATTTTGTTTGCCTTTAATATCATCTAGTTGATTATCAATCCCGCAGCCAATTAAACTAATTGCTAGCATAAAAACTATAAATGCTACTAATATTCTTTTGTGTTTCAAAAAAATTCCTCCTTGTTTTTTTCATCTCTTATCTAGAATTTGAATATATACACTTTTAATTATAGCAACTATTTTTTAGTAAGTTCAATAAATTTTAAGTTTATTAATTACAAAATATCTTCATATAAGAATTTATAAATTTTATATGTTTTTAGTACTTTTTTTACATATTCTTTAGTTTCTGTAAAAGGGATTTTATCAAGTCTTTTTCCATCACTACTATACATAGGATTTTTTAGCCATTTCTCTACATTCCCACTTCCACCGTTATAAGCAGTTAAAACTAATTTAATATCATTATTAAACTGCTTATGTAATTTATTTAGATACCAGCAACCTATCATAATGTTAATTTCTGGATTGTACAAAGAATCTTCATTATAATTTGTTATCCCTATTTCTTTCGAAGCCCATTTCCCAGTAATAGGAGAAATCTGCATCAACCCTTTAGCTCCTCTATATGACTTTGCATCTTTATAATACTTACTTTCAACTTTAATTATAGAAGCAACCAAAATGGGGTCAATATTATATTGATAAGAGTATTTTTTTATATAATCTTTATAATACAATGGATATATAATTTTCCCTATCCATTTTAAATTTGTAAAAACTGCTATAATTATTACTAAAGCACATATTATTGATAAAATTATCCTGTATTTTTTTAAATACAAAAAGATCCCTCCGAAATTTAATACCTATTTAATAATTTTATAATCTGGTCCTTCAATTCACTTATTCCTCTATTATTATCTATAATAACATCTGCAATTTTTAGTTTTTCAGTCATAGGCATTTGAGCACGTATTCTATTTAATGCACTTTCCATATCCAATTTATCTCTCTCAATTAGTCTACTTAACTGTTTTTCTTCATCTGCATATACCAGCCATATTTCATCAAACTTTAACCCTTGCTTTTCTAATATATTTTTTTCCTCTATTAATAAAGGTATATCTAAAAATATTACTTTGTTCCCATCAGAAAACTGCTTTATTTTATTTATCATTTCTTGAATTACCATTGGATGAACAATTTGATTTAATTTTCTTCTTTTTTCCTCATCTTTAAAAATAATTTCTCCAAGTTTTTTTCTATCAATTTGACCATTTTCCTGCAAAATGTCTTTCCCAAACTCCTTCACAATATCTAAATATGCCATCTTACCAACATCAACTACTTCTCTTGCTATCTTATCAGCATCAATAACTACATATCCAAATTCTTTCAGCAACTTAGCAACTGTACTTTTACCAGTAGCTATTCCTCCTGTTAAACCTATAATCTTTGCATAATTTACTTTATTTTGTTTCATACCAACTATCACCTATCTTCATATCAACTTTTAAAGGAACACTTAATTTAAATGCATTCTCCATCTGCAACTTAAGTATTTGCTTAACCTCATCCAATTCATCTTTATGAGCCTCTATAATCAATTCATCGTGAACCTGTAATATTAATTTTGATTTTAATTTTTTCCTTTTCAATTCATTAAAAACATTCACCATAGCAATTTTTATTATATCTGCTGCACTACCTTGTATAGGCGTATTCATCGCCATTCTTTCACCAAAAGATCTTATATTAAAATTCCTTGATTTTAGCTCTGGAAGATATCTTCTTCTATTCATAATTGTTGTTACATATCCTTTTTCTTTTCCCTCTCGTATTATATTATCCATGTATTCCTTAACTTTTTTGTATTTTGCAAAATAGTTTTCTATATATAGTTTTGCTTCCTTTCTGCTAATATTCAAATCCCTTGCTAATCCATAGTCACTTATGCCATATATTATACCAAAATTTACAGCTTTCGCTCTACTTCTCATAAGAGGTGTTACATCAGATTTTGGGACATTAAATACCTCAGATGCAGTTTTAGTATGGATATCCTCATTATTATAAAATGCTTCTTTTAAATTTGGATCATCTGTAATATGAGCAAGTACTCTTAATTCGATTTGTGAATAATCAGCATCAACCAATTTATATTCTTCACTACTTGGTATAAATACTTTTCTAATTTTCCTCCCCTCTTCTGTTTTTATAGGTATATTTTGAAGATTAGGTTCAGTACTGCTTATTCTTCCAGTAGTAGTAATTGTTTGATTAAAGGTTGAATGTATCTTATTAGTTTCTTTATCTACTAATGAAAGCAAACCATCAATATATGTAGTTTTTAGCTTCATTATACGTCTATATTCAAGTATTTTTTCTATAATAGGGTGTTTTTCTTTTAATTTTTCTAGTACTTCAGCATTTGTTGAATATCCTGTTTTCGTCTTTTTAATTACCGGTAACTCTAGTTTTTCAAATAGAATATATCCTAACTGCTTAGTTGAATTTATATTAAATTTTTCACCTGCTATGCTATATATCTCCTCTGTAAGCTCTGCCATTTTTGTTTCAAATTCTTCACCTAACTCATTTAATTTTTTAATATCTACAGCAAATCCCTCAAACTCCATAAATGCTAATACTTCTACTAAAGGTAGTTCAACAGTATAATACAACTCATTCATATTATACTCTTGTATTTTTTCTTTTATCGCATTCTCAACTCTCGATATTATTTCTAGTTTAGTAGAAAAGATCCTAGCTCTCTCTTCTAATGGAATATCTGTTATCTTTTTTCTATTTTTCCCTTTACCTAAAATATCATTTTCATCTTTAATAAAAACGGATAAATATTCTTTAGCTAGTTCTTTAATGCTGTAACTATTTTGTGAAGGATTTATTATGTATTGCCCTATCATACTGTCGAATGCTATTCCGTTTAAATATATTCCATTTTTCAAAAGTATTAAAATATCTTCCTTTAAATGATGTCCTTTCTTTTCTATCTCCTTATCTTCAAATATATTTTTAAATTTCAATAAAACCTTATCTTTAAACTCTTCTTCAACCAAATCTATATAATACGTTTTTGTCTTTTCAGTTTTAACTGTAAGCCCTATTATTTTGTCCTCTTGAATAAACTTTAAATATACACTTTTACTTTTATTTATACTTTGTATTATACTGTCTATTACTTCTAAATCTTGTACTATTTCATAATTACAATCGATATTTATCGTTAAATCGTCAGATGTTTCATTGCCACTTGAATTTTTACGAATTCTACTTAATAAACTGTTAAATTCAAGTTTTTTATATAAATCTATAAGTTCATCATAATCAGGTTCTCTTTTCTTTAGTTCTTCTAAATCTATACTAATAGGTACTTCTGTTATAATTTTGGCCAATTTTTTACTCATAAAAGCCTGAAGTCTATTCTCTATTAATCTCTCCTTAAGTTTCTTACCTGAAATACTTTCTAAATTCTCATATATACCTTCAAGAGAACCAAATTCCTTTATAAGTTTAATTCCTGTTTTTTCACCGATTCCAGGTACTCCAGGAATATTATCTGATTTATCTCCCATAAGTCCTTTTAAATCAATTAATTGAATTGGACTTATCCCATATTTTTCTTTCACACGTTGCTCATCATATATTTCAAGATTTGTTATACCCTTTCTGGTTATCAACACCTTAGTCTTTTTTGTCGCTAATTGTAAGTAATCTTTGTCTCCAGTAACTAAAATAGTTTCTAATCCTTTCTTTTCTCCTATTGATGCTAATGTCCCCGCAATATCATCTGCTTCAAACCCATCAATTTCTAAAGTAGTTATATTTAATTTGCTTAGTACATCCTTTAGAATATCAAACTGCATAATCAATTCATCTGGAGTTTTTGCTCGTTTTGCCTTATATTCTGTATACTCCTTGTGTCTAAATGTCGGTGTTTTTTTATCAAACACAACACATATATATTCAGGAGAATATTCTTCAACTATTTTATTTAGCATTGTCAAAAAACCATAAACTCCATTGGTGTGTATTCCTTCTTTAGTTTGTAATGGTGGTAATGCATGAAATGCTCTATGTAACAAACTATTACCATCAATCACCATAAATCTTTTTAATGACATTTAACCAACTCCTTAAGACTTCTTTAAATATATAGTTAATTTCTTATATTAAGTATATAAGAAATATAATGAATAGTAAACAAATAAAACCCTTGATATATAATCAAGGGTTAATATTTATATATTACATTTACTTTTGCTCTTATCTCAAGCTCTCCTTGTGAAATTGGAGTGTTAACTGCACCTTCTTTTAAGTAAGTAAATGTATCTCTATATCCTCCAACTATGGAATAATTCATATCTGACAATTCAATAACTTTATATGGTATATCTAATTTAACTCCGAAAGTATCAGCAATCGCAACACCTTTACTTTTCGCTTTTTCCATAGCCATTTTTAAAGCTTCTAAATAGTATTTTTCTTTATCTTTTACACTAAAAGTAATATTAGTTATTAAATTTGCACCAACTTCAGAAACTCTATCAATTATTTTGCCTATATTTTCTATATCTCTTATAGTAATTTGCACAACGTTTCTAACCATATATCCAGTTATAACACTCTTTCCTTTTTCTCTATCATATTCTTTCATGGCTATAATATTGTATTCTATAGTTTTTATATCGTCATCTTTTATTTTGAAACTCTTGATTTTACTCATTATATTTGTCATTTTATTCTTATTTTCTATTTGTGCATCTTGACTATTTTTACCAATAGTCTCAACTCCTATGTTAATATAAGCAATATCTGGTTTTACCTTAATTACTCCTTCTCCACTTACTGTAATTGTATTTCCTAAATCATCTTTTTCATCAGCTAACACATTGTCTACAGTTTGAGAAATCGAACCTAAAACATAACCTCCAATCAAAACTAAAGCAAATAATACACTTAATACAATAGCCTTATTTTTCACATTAATCCCTCCCAATTTAAATTTTAAATATTTATAGGCTAATAGCCATCAGCTGATAGCTAACAGTTAATGCTTTTGTGCATTAAATTTTTTATATAAAAAATAAACTATTGCAAACAAGATAAATATTAGAATAATTATAGGTAATATAGTTATTAAAAATACAATCATTTCTCCGAATAACTTAATTATACTATTTACTGTAGTAATAAAACCTTCCTTAGATTTTTTAAATATATTCTTATTTACATTTTTTATTTCCTTGTTTAAAGTTTCAACTTCATTTAAACTTATATTAATCGTAGCTAAATCTACTAAATTATCCCATTTTTTTAATACACTCGTATTTTGATCTATTTCAGTCCTTATTCTTCTTAATTCATCTTCAATCATAAGTATTTCTTCTACTTTTTCAGCTTTTCTTAAAATCTCTCTTAATCTTTCCTCTTGTATTTTTAAGTTCTTAACTCTATTTTCAATATCATAATATTGCTCTGTTATATCTCTTCCGGTCAAATTTTTCCTCTTTATAATCCCTAAACTGTCAATATATTTAATAGTATCTTCAAATTTGTCAGATGGTACTCTAACTCTCAAATAACCTCTTTTTAACGGTTCTTTTTCTTCTCTAAACTTATTATATTGATATCCTGTCTCTGAATTTTCTATAAAACCACCTAATGATTTTACATAATCTATTATTTCATTGAAAACTCTATGATAATCTTCTATATCTAATTCTATATAAGCTTCATCAATTATTTTTCTTTTTTCCGATTTACTTCGTTTTGTATTTTCTTTATTTGTAAGTGTAAATGCCACTGATTTATTAGAATCTAAACCATAGCTAGAATTGTTATAATCAGAAACTTTTCCTCTATCTAATTTAGGTTGACTTGCTCTAGGCTCTCTAGTCATTTGATTTTCCATAGCTGCATCTTTTCCATAATACATTAAATTTTCTTCTATTTTCGAATTGTTTGATATAAAAATTGATATAGAAATTATTACCACTAAAAAAGCAGCAGCTATTGTAGATAATGCCTTAAATCTATTTTTGTAACTTTTTAGTCTTTCAATTTCTTCAAGTTTCATCCTAAGCTTTTCATTAAAATCTTTAGGTAGCTCTACTTCTTCACAATCTCTAGCATAATTAACAATACTATTCATATTTTCAAATAAGATTTTACATTTACTACATTCGTTTAAATGCAACTCTAATTCTTTTTTTTCTATTTCATCTAGCATATCATCTATATAAAGAGATATTTTTTCCTCAAAACTTTTGCAATCCATCTTCTCCCTCCTTTCATTTTTTTTGACTTAAATTCACATCTTTATGTTCCATTTCTTTTAATATAATTTCTCTTAAAGCAATTCTTCCTCTACTTATCCTCGATTTAACAGTTCCAAGTGAACAACCTAATATCTCTGAAATTTCACTATAACTAAATCCCTGTATATCTCTCAATATTATAACTGTCCTATGTATATCATCTAATTTATCTATCGATTTTTTTACTAATTCCTTAGTCAGTTTTCTTTCCAACTCAGTTTCAGGAGTATTTTCATAATCTGCAATTTCTCTATTTATATCTCCTTTTTCACATTTGATAGTTTCGTCAAGTGAATAAACTACTTTTTTATTCCTTATAAAATCAATTGAAGTATTAACTACAATTTTGTAAATCCAAGTTGAAAAACTAGATTTAAATTTAAATTCTCTTATAGATTTATAAACTTTGATAAATGCTTCTTGCACAACATCCATAGCATCCTCAGAATTTTTTAACAATCTATAGGCTATATTGTACGCTCTTTTCTCATAGTCTTTAATCAACTCTTCAAAAGCATCAACATCCCCTTCTGCACTTTTTTTAATTAAGATACGCTCGGATTTTTTCACAGACTCACCCCTTTCTGCTACTCTTACACAACATAGACGAAAAACATAAAAAAAAGTTCCTAAAAAACAAATTCTTAAATTAAAATTTAAAGAGCTTCCCAAATACAAAGAAGCTCTTTAACATATTTAATCCGATATATTAAATATTCTCTTATTTAAAGTAATCTTTGTTCCATAATCATTCATTATTAAATTAAATAATTTTTTAACTTTATCAAAAGGTATATATTTAGTATTTTCTACACATATAACAGGTATCCTTTCAGAATTAACAAAAATATTATTCAAATCATTTAAATTGCTATCATCTAATATATTAAGCGGTATGTATAGTTCATTATCATATAAAACACTCTCATAAATAACACCATCACATATTATCATAGGACTTTTAGTTATTGTTAATTGCTTTTTAAATGTTGAAATATCTAATATAAGTTTTGTGTTCTCTTTTAAATAATTTGCATCAACATAAGGTATTCCTTCATAAAGTTCATATGGAATTTCCTTTCCATTTTTTAAATAATACTTTATTTTATTTTGTTCAATTTGAATACCAATATCTAGATATTGACTGATAACTGATAAACCTATCTTTGGATTTGCAGTTATATTCAAAACTTGATTAGTTAAATATTTATTGTTAAGAAATACTGCATCTGTACTTAATTCAATTAAATACGAATCTTTGTTTATATCTAATTGTCCTCCTAAAAGCTTTTGTATATCTGATAAAGCTATATAATATTTGTTATCTACATATACTGCTTTAATAAAATTTCCCATTACATAGACATAGTTTTCATTGTATATAACTGGTATATTAGTATTTAACCATTTTGCGAATTTGTTTAAGTTTATATAATATACTCCATCTATAATTTTCATATCATCAGTTATATATTTTTTATTTATGAAGAAAGTTAAATTATTAGAAAAAACAATTTTTTTATTCTTGTCTAATTTGGTAATTTGTTCCAATCTTTTATCTGATATCTCATTATATAAATTTAGTTCTTCTAATTTCTGTTTGATTAATTCTTTTATATTGCAAACCTTATTGTAATAATCTGGATAAATAATTAGAATAGGTTCTTCTCCATCTATATCATTAACTACCTCTATTAAATCATATTTTATCTGAACAGGTGTACCTACAGGTACTACACCAAATATTTCTTGAATATCTCTTTCATACATTCTAACACATCCGCCTGAAGCAAAAGTACCAATTGAATTAGGAGCACTATTCCCATGTATTCCATAATGCACCTTAAATCCCATCCATCTGCTCCCTAAGGGATTTCTCGGACTTCCTCCAGGTATGTTTTTCTTAGAATAATAAGGATTTATAACTTTATTTATTATTTTAAATTCACCAATAGGAGTTTGAGTTTTTGATTTTCCTACAGCAACTGGATATTCTTTAATAATTATATTATTCTTAAATAAGGTTAATTTTTTAGAAGGCACGTTAATAACTATTTTATACTGATTTTCAACACTCTCAGCATAAACATTAATGTTTAGTGTAAAAAATAATACTGCCAATATTATAAATATTATCTTTTTCTGCAACGACCTCACCCTCCTTAATTTAAGTCTCAATCTATAATATTGATATTGTAAAACATTTATGCAAAATATAATGTCTATCAATTCAACTTAAAAAAATAGAGCTGCAAAACACAGCTCTATGCAATCTCTCTTTCTTCTACTAATATCTCTCTTTTTAAATTGTACGGATGAAATATAGTCCTAACTATTTTCTTTTCAAGATTAAAAACTGCCGTAGCATGATGCATAAATTCATTTCTCAAATAATATCTTAAATCTATTACTCTTAAGATAATCTCTTCACCCTTATCTATAACTTTAACATGCTTTATAGGTGTGAATTCGGAAAAATATCTTCCAAGTTCAGTTTTGTCAAATTGCTTTATAAATTTATGATTAGTCTTTTTAAACTTCTTTCTTATTATGATTTTTTTATTTAAACAATAAACTTGTCCCACAATATTTGAGCCTTTAGTTTCTACAATGAAATCCCATTTCAAAGGATTGAAAAAAGAGGGTAAAACATTAATTCTTTTAATACTATTTTTATTTTTAAAGTTATTGTAAAGCACCTTTGTAACACTACTTCTCATATAAATTCTAGATAATAAATATACTATGAAAATTAATGAAAATATAATTCCTTTCATAACCACGTCTTTAAATAAAAATATCATACCTAACGATAAAAATATTATAAAGGGATCAAATAACATTAACAAACTTGCTGAAAATTTTCTCTTTGTAAATGGTAATAAGAACCTAGCACCATAGGAATTTAGCATATCAAATACAGAATGTGATAAGCTGCCTAAAAAGGTCCAAATGAAAATTCTAAAAAATGAATAATCTTTAAATATTAACCCTAAAGCTACAGATATAACCAGAGAAATAAAACCTATACCCAAAATTGAATGTGTCATTCCTCTATGATGTTTCAAATATTCATATTGCCCCTTTAATCTAAATACTATATCAATATCAGGTGCCATAGCTCCTATAACGCTACCCAACATTAAAGGATTTGCAGTATTTATTGGCTCACCACTTAAAGTAGATAATCCTAATCCTATTATTCCGTGTGTAATTGGATCCATTAAAAACACCTCCAAACTAGCTACGTATAAAATTATAGCACAGATTGCTCATATATTTCTTTGGTATATAATAGCATTCGTAACTAAAATTTTTAACAAAATAACTTGACTTTTATATGTTTTTTTGGTAACATACAATTTGTAGTCGATATGCCGAAGTGGTGGAATTGGCAGACGCGCCGGACTCAAAATCCGGTGGGGCTTACACCCCGTGCGGGTTCGACTCCCGCCTTCGGCACCAGAAAAACCCTAGGTTATTATAACCTAGGGTTAATTTGTTTTTCTATTGGATTTTACTAATTAAAACTTATCCAACATCATATAACTGTAATAACTTAAACAAAACAAGCATTTAATCTAAAATTGATTCCGCTTTCTTATAAATTTCTTTTATTTCATCCTTTGTTAATAAAAGATTTAAGACATGTGCTATTAGAATAATCCCCGGTATATCAATTAATAATCTAGTTACAGCAAAACGTACCCCTAAAGATGACATCTCAAATAGGAACATTGGAATTTTGGTAGTTGACCAAGCGCCTATAAATATCAGTACATTGCTAAATTTTACACCTTTTTTCATGAAAATTGCAGCTATAGGGAATGCTCCGTACAAAGGTCCTGCTGCTGCTGAACCTAAAATGATAGCAAGAATTACACCTTTTACTCCTGAATCTTCTCCCATATATTTCACCATAGTTTCTCTAGGAATCCATATATCTAACAATCCTAAAATTATAAAAACTGGTGGGATAACTAAAACCATCTCTTTAATACTGTATACTGCTGTATTGAAGGCTTTCATTCCTAAATTTCTGTTAAATATAGTAATAATCATCATAATAAAAATACCTACTAATGGGAAACTATATCTTTTTATTATTTTCATATTCCTCCCACAACCTTTCCTATAACATAAGCAACTAAAAATGAAAACAAAAATGCAAAACTATTTCTTAATATAGTAAGTTTTTTCCCAAAATATCGATTTTCTACTGGCATTGTAATAATTCCTACCATCATTAATGCAGAGATAAAAGCTCCTATCTGCATATATCCGGCTCCATTTTGCAAAAGCAAAGCCGCTGTTGGAAAAGCTACAAATCCTGGTATTAGTGTTATTGCTCCTACAACAGCTGACGCAATTATCCCAACCCATCCTGATTCTTTACCTATTAATCTTGAAATAACATCAGCATTAAATATTGAGAGAAACACCCCTACTAGAATAATAACGCCTAAAAATTCAGGTAATATGTTGCTAAATGCTTTCCACGATTTTTTTAAAGCTTTTTTGGTTTTCTGTTTGTCTTTTTTAAAAGATATTCCAAGTAATATAAAAGTAATAATATAAATAATATAATTTATCATTTTAATCCCCTCTTCCAAATATTTAATCATTTTTAAAAGTCCAGCTTAATTAGCTGGACTTTATTACTCATTTGTTGAAAAAATTATGTCCAAAGTGTTAGCTTTGTACCTTCGATAAAATATTTCATAAACAAATTTTGCACATATTGTTGCTAATAAATATCCTCCTATAACATCTATCACATAATGTTGTTTTATGGTAATTGTAGACAATATAACCATTGTAGAAAACACATAAGAAAATATCTTTATTGGTTTCTTTATATCTTTAATATTTAAAATAGCTACATGAGTTAAAACTGACTGTAATACATGAATGCTTGGAAAAGCATTTACTGGATTATCGTTTGAATATATTAAAATTATTAACTTGCTAAAAATATCACTACCAACTACTTCAGGTCTAATAACGTATGTCGGATATAATAAAAATATTATTAAAGAAATAGTTTGTCCCAAAATAACTGCTAATGAATGTGTAACAAATAACTTTTTATCTTTGATTAATAAATATAACAAAACACCCCATATATAAAAATACCATAATACATAAGGTATAACCATCCAATTAATAAAAGGAACATAATTATCCAAATAGCTCATTAAGTGATGCTTTCTCATATCTAATGTGTTTATTACTAAATACAAAACTTTAAGCATTATCAAAACTATTATAAGTAATACATATTTATATCTATCTTTATTTTCTTTTAAAAATTTCGTCATTCGTATTCACTCTCCTTCTCTACTATTCTAAATAAGCCTAGAAATAAAATCAAGTTAAATTTATTGACAAATCGTATTTTATTAATTACGATAATTAAAGAATATGAAAGTGGTGATATTATGGATTTTAGACAACTTGAGACTTTTGTTGAAGTAGTTAAATTAAAAAGTTTTTCTAAAGCTGCTGAAAAACTATATTTAACTCAGCCAACTGTTACAAATCATATTCAAAATCTAGAAAACGAATTGGGAACTTTATTACTAAATAGAACTGAAAGGAAAATAACCCCAACAGAAGCCGGTAATATTTTATATAAATATGCAATTGATATTCTGAATATTAGAGACATGGCTTGTTTTAGTTTAGGTGTATATAGAGGTAAAATAGAAGGACATTTAGAAATTAGTGCTAGCTCAATACCGAAACTATATATTCTGCCACAGTTAATCAAAAGCTTTTCTGAAAAGTTCCCAAACGTTACATTTTCAATAAATAATAAAGATTCAAAGGAAGTTGTAAAAAATATACTAGATGGAATTACTGACTTTGGCATAATTGGAGCTAAATATTATTCTAAACATCTAGAATACATAGAACTAATAGATGATAATATAGTTTTAATTACCCCTAATAATGAAAAATATCCATGGGAAAATAACCAGGAAATAGACCCTAAAATATTATTAAACGAAAGAATAATACTTAGAGAACTAGGTTCTGGTACAAGACATGTAGTTGAAAAAGCATTAAAAGAAAACGATTATAATTTAAATAATTTAAATATTGTAGCTTGTGTTGAAGATAATGAAACTATTAAGAAGTTTACAGAATTAGGAATTGGAATTAGTTTTATATCTGAAAAGGCTATCGAAAAAGAAGTAATAAATGGTACACTAAAAAAATTTAAATTGAAAGGTATAAACTTAACTAGAAAATTCTACTTAATTTATCATAAAAATAGACAACTATCTCCTTTAAACCTGACTTTCAAAGAGTTTATTCTCAATTATATTAATGGACAAAAATAGGTACTAGGCACTTGGGGCTTGGTACTGCTGGATATTGAGTTTACAATTAGGCAACAGCTGATAGCAAAAGAGAAATGGCGGCATCAATTGCCGCCTGTTTTCTTATGCATTAAAGAAAGCTTTATAACCTTTATATGTCATATATACATCTGATTTACTTACAAGTTCATAAGGAGCATGCATACTCAATACTGGCACGCCACAGTCAACAACTTCCATTCCATAGTTAGCTAAAATGTAAGCTATTGTTCCTCCACCACCTTGGTCTACTTTACCTAATTCACCGATTTGCCAAACAACATTGTTTTCATTAAATATTCTTCTAATTTCACTAATATATTCAGCATTAGCATCATTACAACCTGCTTTACCTCTCACTCCTGTATATTTAACTAAAGTTACTCCTTTTCCAATAAATGGTGCATTTCTCTTATCTAATACTTCAGGGTAGTTTGGATCAAAAGCTGCACATACGTCGGCAGAAAGAACTCTTGAATTAGCTAAAGCTCTCTTTGTTTTTAATTCACTATAACCTTCAGTTGTAAGTTCTATTAATTCTGACACTACATTTTCAAAGAACATTGAATGCATTCCTGTATTACCATAGCTTCCTACCTCTTCTTTATCTACAAATAAGGCTACGGCTGTTTTTTGTGGTGTATCAATTTCTAGTATTGCTTTAAGTGACGCATAAGCACAAACTCTATCGTCATGTCCATGAGCAGCAATTAAACTTCTGTCGATACCAACATCTCTAGCTTTTCCTGCTGGAACTACTTCCAATTCAGCAGTAGTAAAATCTTCTTCTTTTATACCGTACTTTTCATTTAACAACTTAAGTACATTTAATTTAATTTTTTCATTTAACTCTTTATCTCTATATGGAATACTTCCTATTATTATATTTAAACCTTCACCTGTTATACCTTCACCTAACTTTTTAGTTACTTGATCTTTTGCTAAATGCGGAAGAAGATCTGTAATAAAGAATACAGGATCATTTTCGTCCTCACCAATAACTATATTTACCTTCTCACCATTTGATTTAATTACAACTCCATGTAATGCTAAAGGCATTGAAACCCATTGATATTTCTTTATTCCTCCATAATAATGAGTTTTAAGTAACGCTAACTGACCATCTTCATAAAGAGGATTAGGTTTTAAGTCTATTCTAGGTGCATCTATATGTGAACCTATTATATTCATTCCTTTAGTTAAACACTCTTTACCAATAACAAACATTACTACTGCTTTTTCTTTGTTAACAGCATAAATTTTCATTCCTGGTTCAATTTTAATACCTTTTTCAATGATTTCCTCTAAAGATATGTAACCATTCTCTCTAGCTATCCTAACTATTTCTAATGCTGATTCTCTTTCAGTTTTTCCTCTGTTTAAAAACTCTTTATATCCCTCAGCAAACTCGAAAACCTTTTCCTCTTCAGCAACTCCTATCACTTCCCAAATGTTCTCCCATTTATGCGTTAATTCTTCCTGTAAAACTTTACCTTGTGACTTTTCGCTCATCATATCCCTCCTATTTAATTTTGGTATATAAATATTATCTTACTTTTTATCTACAATTGTCAACAAAATAGATTTCTTTCTCAGCATTATTACTAAAAATTAAAACTCTATTTTTTAAAGCTTTTTAATATTATTTCTATAAGCGTATATTGCTGCTTGTATTCTATCATTTACATTTATTTTCCTAAAAATATTTGAAACATGATTTTTAACTGTCTTCTCACTTATATATAATCGTTCAGCTATCTCTTTATTATTCAATCCTTCTGCGATTAAAGTCAATACTTCGTATTCCCTTCTGGTTAACACATCTTTAACCGAACTTTTATCGCTACCTCTATTTGCAACTTTATACTCTTTTGCTAAATATGTAGCAAGACTTGGTTGAATGAAAGATTTCCCTCTATAAACATCACGTATTGCTTTTATTAAAGTTTCTGAATCTGCATCCTTTAATACATATCCATCTGCACCTATATTTAAAGTTTCATATAAATACTCTCTATCATCATGAATAGTGAGCATGACTATTTTCGAATCTACTCCTATATCCTTTAGCCTTCTTAAAGCCTCTATACCATTCATCAAAGGCATATTTATATCTAATAATACAACATCAGGTTTGTATTCAAGAGTCATATTAATTGCTTCCTCACCATTAGAAGCTTGTCCTATTACTTTGATATCACTTTCTAATTCCAATATCTGTTTTAGTCCTTGTCTCATCAAAGAATGGTCGTCAACTATAAGTACTGTTATCTGTTTTTTCAATTTAATCATCCTTCCCGTCTATCGGTATTTTAAAAATAATGCTAGTTCCTCTCCCAATTGAAGAAATTATTTCAAGTTCACCATTAAGCAATTCTACCCTTTCTCTCATGCCTAAAATTCCAAATCCTCCTTCAGCTATATTAGTTTCTTTTAACTTTTTCTCTACGTCAAACCCGATACCGTCATCTTTCACAGCTATATTAATGTTATTCAAAGTAGTTTCAATTTTAATCTGAACATTTTTAGCTTTTGAATGTTTTTTTATGTTATTCAAAGCCTCTTGTATAATCCTAAATAATGTAATTTCAACAATAGATTCCATACTTTTAAATTGTCCTATTACAAAAACTTCAACATTTATACCGGTCTCTTCAGAAAAGTTATACCCATATCTCTTTATAGTTGGAATAAATCCTAAATCATCAATTGACATAGGCCTTAGATCATATATTATTTTTCTTATATCCTTAAGGCTTTCTCTAACTATATTTTTTAAATTCTTCAATTCATCTCTAACTTTATTCACATCAATATCTAAAAGCCTTTCACATATTTCTGTTTTAATTACAACATTAGCAAGTGACTGTGCTGGGCCATCATGAATGTCTCTTGCCACTCTTTGTCGTTCTTCTTCCTGAGCCTTCAAAATTTTTATTCCTAGTAATTGTTTCTTATGCATATCCTCAATAGTTTCACTCAGGTCACTTAAGTTTCCACTTAAATACTCTAAAGCAACACCAACTTGAGTAACTAATCTTTCTGCCTTTTTAAGAACTTTTTGAGCGTTAATTAACCTTAACTCTAGCTCTCTTCTTTTATTTATAAGGTCTTTTTCTTCCTGTCTCTTCAACATTAATAGTATCTGCAAATTTTTCGCATTATCATATGCCCTTTTAATATCTTCTTCTGTATAAAGTTTAAAATTTTTACTTATAATCATTAATTTTTTCCTACTATTTTTTTCTTCAATTTCTAAAATATCTACTTCTTTCACTAATTTTGAAACTCTCTCTTTTAATTCTTCTAATTCTCTTCTTATAGATTCGCATTCTTTTCTAGCACTTTCTGCTATATCGAATATTTCTTCTTTTCCTTTATTAATAGATTCTATAGTTTTTTTTAAAACTTCATTTATACGGTTAATATCTACTACATTTCTTTTCATAATTACACCTCATATATTTGCTTTATGTGTAATATAGTATATTTCGATTTTATTTTACTTATATCCTGCTTTTTTATCTTTGTAATATATGGTACTTCTGAACCATTCTATAAACACAAAAAAGCCGATAATATATCGGCAATATTAACTAAGTGGCTCAAATTTTGTTAATAAAAATTTATCATCTACTCTTAATAACTCTATTTCATACTTAACTACTTCTATTGATTCATTTTCATAAGATTTTATATCCCATTCAATTTCAGTTACAAAACTGATTTTTTCTAAATTATAGTCAATAAAAGATACATTTAATATTCTCAAATCACTAACATATTCAAAATCCGTTGGGTTTTCTCTTAAATAAGTTAAATATTCTAAATCCTCTCTTACTAGTACATCATCTTCTATTTTTTTTAATTTTTCTTTTGCTATATCTAAATCTAAACCTTCATAAATACATGAATTCATTATATTCATTCTACTTAATAAAATTGTTCTAATTGTTCCTATTACAAAAGCCTCATTTATTATATCATTATAAATCTGAGCCTGTCCAATACTAAAAAACAAAGTAATAATCATTAAAACGATCATAATAGTTAATTTTTTTTTCATTCCTATCCCCCTAACTTTATTATCCATAATTTAAGTATAGAGGAATAGGATTGAAAATTTTATCATATGTTGGCAGCTTTAAATTTTTTCGTAATACATATTACTACATCTTAATATCTATTTCGTCAAAAAATCTATACTTCCATAGACTCTATCTCTTTCTTTTCCTCTTCTGTTAATATTTTTTCTAAATCAACTAAAATTATTAATCTTTCATCAAGTTTACCAACGCCTGTAATATACTTACTATCTATCCCTGTTACAATATCAGGTGCTGGATCTATATCTTTATCATCTAATCTAATAGTTTGAGAAGCTTCATCTACTATAAAACCTATTTGCTTATCTTTTAAGTTTATTACAATAATTCTTGTATTATTGTCAATATCTTTTTGTTCAATATTAAATCTTTTATGAAGACTTATTATAGGTATAACATTTCCCCTATAGTTTATTATTCCTTCAACAAAAACTGGTGCATTAGGTACTTTAACACTTTTTTGATATGGCCCTATTTCTTTAACATTCATAATATCTATACCATATTCCTCATTACCTATTTTAAAAACTACATATTGCTTTTCAGCCATTTAAACTACCCCCTAATTTTTTTATTTATATTCATTTATTCTACATATTTTTCATTTATCCTCTATTCTTTTTATTCTGCAAACTTAATTGAATTCAACTGTTTTCTAAAACTTTTTCTAAAATTTTCAAGATATTCTTCTCTTAAAGCTTTTTGTTCTTTTTTTTCTTCTTCTGTTAAACCTTCTATTTTAGATTTTCTAGCCAAATAGTTTATTCTATTTAATTTTTCCTTTGATAACATAACAACACTCCCTCCAATAACTAAAATAATCTGTAATAAAGATTTTGCTCATATCCATAAACGGAAATTATATTTAAAATTACCCACGATTTAATGAGGTATATAATTTCCTATAGATTATAAACAAAAATACACATGTAAGTCAACGACCTACATGCGTATCTTACTACTCTAATTCACCTATATATGATTCTACTTCTCTTAAAATATCGCCTGAACTAATTAATTCAAAACTCTTATTAATATCTTTATATAAAATCCTATCTTTATCTACATGCGTTATATTCTCCCTAATTTTATTATATGCAGTTTTTGTTCCTCTTCCTAGTTTTTCACTTCCATTAAAATCTATAGCTTGAACAGCCGTTAACATTTCAATTGCCAGTACATTTTGTACATTAAATAATATTTCTTTTGCCTTTCTTGCAGCAATAGTACCCATACTAACATGATCTTCTTGATTTGCAGAAGAAGGTATTGAATCTACACTTGCAGGATGTGCAAGTACCTTGTTTTCAGATACAAGCGAAGCTGCTGTATATTGTGCTATCATAAATCCAGAATTTAATCCTCCCTTTTCTGCCAAAAACGCTGGTAGCCCACTCAATTGTGGATTTACTAATCTTTCAATTCTTCTCTCTGAAGAATTAGCTATTTCAGATAAAGCAATTCCTAAGAAATCCATAGCTAAAGCGATAGGTTGTCCATGGAAATTGCCCCCTGAAACTACAAATTCATCATCACTAAAAATCAGAGGATTATCTGTTGCTGAATTTATCTCTATATTTATTTTTTCTTCAACATATTCTAAAGCATCTTTACTAGCACCATGAATTTGTGGAATACATCTTAAAGTATATGCATCTTGAACTCTTATCTCACCTTGTCTTGTTATGTTTCCGCTATTTTCACATAGTCTTCTAATATTGCTAGCTGTTTTAATTTGACCTAAATGAGGTCTAACTTTATGGACTCTTTCATCAAAAGCATCTATTATTCCATTAAGTGCCTCTATTGTCAATGCTGCAGATATATCTGCAATTTTCATTAATTGTTTCGAATCGTAAACTGTTAAAGCTCCAATAGCCGTCATTATTTGAGTACCATTAATTAGTGCTAAACCTTCTTTTGATGTTAATTCAACTGTTTGAATACCAGCTTTGTTCATTGCCTCTTTCCCACTCAATCTTTCTCCTTTGTATATTGCTTCTCCTTCACCTAAAAGTACTAAAACCATATGTGATAGAGGTGCTAAATCACCACTTGCCCCCAAAGAACCTTTCTCTGGTATTATTGGATGTACTCCTTTGTTTAACATATCAATTAAAGTTTGGAGAGTGCTTAGCCTAATTCCTGAATTTCCTTTAGCTAAAGCATTTGCTCTTAGAAGCATTACGGCCCTAACTATCTCTTCGCTTAAAGGATTTCCTACTCCACATGAATGGCTCATAATTAGATTTTTCTGCAATTGTTTTGTCTCTTCTTTTGAAATAACCGTCTCACTAAACTTTCCAAATCCAGTTGTAATCCCATATACAACCTTTTCATTTTCAACAAACTTATCTACAAGTTCTCTAGCTTTTTTAACTCTTAAAATCGCATCATCAGACAACTCTACAATATATCCATTTCTCGCAACATTTACTACATCACTAATTGTTAAGTTGTAACCATCTATAATCACTTTCCCCATTCTTTCAACCCCTTCTAAAAATTTTACTCAATACTTTCACTTCCTTTCTTATTTCTTCAATATTTAATATTTTCCCTTCAAATAAGTTTAAATTTTAAGAAATATTTAAAATTTCAGTAATTTAATAGTTTATCACACTAAATTTTTTGAATCTTAACCCAAACGAAAATTTCCTATAGGCGTATATATTCTCTTACCGCCTATTAATTCACTATTCATAAGCGTCAAATTTTTTAATGTAAAACTATACTCTAAATCTTTTTCTATCAAATCATCTATAAAATACTTTTTTGATTCAAATACTACATCTCTTGCTAAAGTTATATGCGGAGTATATTTTCTTTTCTCTTTTTTAAAACCATACTTTATCAACTCTTCATCAACTGCAAATTTTATTTGTTTAACCTTTTCTACTTCGCCTGAGATCCCTAGCCATACAACTCTCATCATACCATTTCCAGGAAAATAATCTAACTTGTCCAATTTAAGCTTAATTTCATCGAAATTAGAAGCAATCTTTCTAAGACTTTTATTTATATCACCAACATAATTCTTATCTACACTTCCTAAGAATTTTAAAGTTAAATGAAAATTATCAATATATACCCACCTTCCCTTTGAAGAATTATTTTTCACTTTCTTCTGTATTTTCCCTAATTTCTCTTTTAAATCTCTATCAAAAGATAATGCAATAAACAATCTCATTTTCAAAACCTCCTCATAAATGAAAAGCAGCATAAAGCTGCTTTTATTTAAGTAGTCCTTTCAATTGATTATATACATCCTGAGGTGATTTCCCAGCTGCATCTATAACAGGTTTTTTAGTCATACTATCATGTATCCCCATAAAATTACTATCTTGCCCTGAAACTATAATAGCATCACAATTATCTAAATTATTTTTACTCCTACTTAAACTTTCTACATAATATCCTCTGCTTGAAAGAAAATCCCTCATATTCTTTAATCCATCTTCAACTACAATTCTCTTTTTCACAGTATTCACCTCCAAATACTCTCATATTTATTATGAGTATCTGGAGATGTATTTATTCCTATTTATTTAATTTTTTTGAACTATCCCTCTTCTGTAAATGGAATGGCAATATTGTACGTTTTTCTTCTAATGGTTCTTTTTTAAGCTCCTTAATTATCCTTCTTATTGCAACAGCTCCTATATCATAAAATGGTATCTTAATTGTTGTTAATCTAGGCCTTAAATTAGAGACAATACTAATATCTCCAAATCCTACAACTGAAATATCATCTGGTATTCTTATTTTATTATCATAACAATAATTCATGACGCCAATAGCTAACTCATCATTACTACAATATATAGCCGTAAAATCATTATAAGTCTTAAATATTTCTTTAGCAGCTTCATATCCATCTTCTATCTTGTATCCCTTTGCAAAATAAATATTGCTATTCATATCTTCAGTATCTGTCGAAGCTTTTTCAAATCCTTTTATTTTCATATTCTCTAATGAATTAACATCTTCCTTTACTCCTAAATATAATATATTTCTATGTCCTAAGCTAACTAAATACTTAGTCATTTCATAAGAAGCATCAATATAATCTATAGTCACTGTTGCATAATCTTCTTGGTGTGAAAATCTACTTAAAAATACAAATGGTATATCATATTTATCAATTTGTTCTTTAATTTCTGGATTTAAAACATCAGATACTAAAATTATCCCTTCAACCTGCTTTCTATTAAGTAGCTGCATATATTTTAACTCTGCTGCCTTATCGCCATACGTACTGCATAAAAGAATATCATAATTATACATTTTTCCAACTTCTTCAATACCTCTTACCATATCAGCTATGTATGAATTACCGATATCTGTTACAATAACACCAATCAAAAATGATTTCTTTGTAACTAAAGTCCTAGCAATTTCATTTGGTTTGTATCCAATTTCTTCTATTACATCCAAAACTTTTTTTCTAATTTCTGGACTAACAGGCTTAGAATTATTAATAACTCTAGATACTGTTGAAATAGATACACCAGCTATTCTGGCTACATCTTTAATAGTAACTGACAATAAATCACCTCCAAAACATTTTCTTTAATTTTTACAAACAAATATATGATATTATATTCTATTTATTAAATCAAATAATAGCTGCAATTATATCTGCTATTTTACAAACAAAGTTATATGAATTATAATCGAATTCCTTTTCCTTTATTGGTACTGAGAGATATAAAACACCTTTAATCTTTCCATTTATAATTGAAGGTGCAGCTATTACTGACTGCCAATCTGGTTTCCCTGTTATAGGATCAATTTTGCCTATATCTTCCCAATCGATTAAAAATTCACCTTTATTATTATCTATTACCCTTTCTATAATATTTTTATTATATCTAGGATAATTATCCCATTTCTGTTCTTTTCTTCTTCTAGCATATATCTTATTTATGCTTGAATCTTTATCAATTGTAAATAATATTGCTTGTTGAACTTCCATAACTTCAATTAATCTACCTAAAACCTCAAATATCTTATGCTCCACTTCTATATCTAGTTTTAATAGATTTAAAACATCAATCATTAAAGAAACTATACGTTGGTCCTGTACTGTGTTTCCAGTTACTATACCAGCAAGTTTGTCAAATCTTACTGCTTTATCTCTAATAGAACTATCCCAAAGAACTGCCTTATTCCTTCCTGTATTTTTTGCATGATACAAAGCTTTATCAGCATTTTCTATAAGTTCGTCTTTAAATTGTCCATGTTGTGGATAATTCGATACTCCTAAACTAATAGTAACTGGATAATCTTTACTTATCAAATTAGCATTTTCTACTTCTTTTCTTATTTTTTCTGCAACTTTTAATCCTTCATTTCCTTTGGTATCGTGCAGAATAATTATAAATTCCTCACCACCATATCTCCCTACAATATCAGTATTCCTAATATTATTCTGGATTATTTGCGCAACTTTGCTTAAAATTTCATCGCCTTTTTGATGACCAAATACATCATTTACGTTTTTAAATTTGTCTATGTCTGCCATTATCACCGAGAAACTATGGTTGTTAACTTTCGAGAATCTTAGTATTTCATCAAATAGAAAGTCAAAATATTTTCTATTATAAATTCCAGTAAGTTTATCTGTTGACGAAGAAACTTTCAAATAATAATTTTCAATATTTAAGTAAGCTATATAAGATAACATTTTCATTAACTCAAAAGTGCTTTGATCAAATCTATTAAAAATTATATCTGAATCCAAGTAAAAATACCCTATAATCTTATCATTCGAAAAGCTCTTTATCTTTTTTCTTCTTTCTACTTTGTTTAATAAACTTTCCTTTCTAGTCCTAAAAATTGGAATACAAATCATTGATTTAATATCACCAAATAAAAGTCTCTCTGTTTCACTTTTTACCTCTTCAAAAATATTTTTTAAAATAAAAGCTTTCTGTTTCTGTTTAACTATAAATTTTATTTTTTTCAGTTCTGCCTGGTCAATATTATCTATCGTAGAAGCGATAACTTCTAATTCATTTGTAACTTCATTATTTATGAAAATAAAACCTCTGCTAGCTAAGCTTTGGTCAACTGCAAATCTTATTAGCCTTTGTAAATTACTTTCATAATCATCATTAAATTTTTCTATCAATTTTGTTACCTGTAATATATTTAAATATGCCTTTGCATCTTTACTATTTTCTTCTATTGTCTTGTTTATTTTATTAAATAAGTTTATTAAAAGATCAATATCTTTCATATTATTATCTTTCAATTTTTTAAGTACTTCATTTGCTTTCTTCACCAATAATTCATCTTTATCCTTTAATAAATTATCTATTATCATACTTACTCTTTGTGTTATCTTATACTTTCCATGACTACTGAAATAAGTTAATCTAAAACTCTCATCTGGTATTTTTTTTGAAAGTCTTTTTAACAAATCCAAAACCATCAGATAATAATTAGCTGCTTTATAATACTCTTGTTTCTTAAAGAACTTTTCGCCAATCATATAATAAATAAACAATTCAAACTCTAAAAATCTATTATCTCTAACTAGTTTGAGTACTTCTATTAGTCTTTGAATTCCCCAATCTTCTATACATATAATCAACATTCTTCTAACTATATCCAGATAAATTGTAGATACTCTTTTTGCTATTTCAGCATCTTCTTCTAATAATTCTAATGCGTAATCTATATCACCAACTTGAATAGCAACATATGCTATCCTTAAAAGGAAATCTCTTCGACCAGTATTTCGATTTCTAAGTTTAAATTCATTTCTTATTCTATTAATTTCTTCTTTATCTAATATACCAGTTTCATAATATTTAATAAGAGCTTTTAAAGATATTGCGTTAAGTTTATATTTAATATCAAATTTAGTACTATTTTCTATTGTCTTATCACAATATTCTCTTGCTTTATCCCATTTCCCAAATTTATAATAAAATTCACTTAGAAAATTATAATACTCAGCAACATTTATTTTACTTATATTAGATTTTTTGAGTTTCTCTTCTATAACATAATAACAATCAAAAGATTTATCAAACTCTCCTGTATGAAGGTATATAGCAGCTAAATTTTTCATAGCAAGAAAATACATATCTTCATATTCAAGCTCTTTTGATAGTTTAACAGCCTTTTCAACTACTTCTTTAGCCTTTTCATATTCATTAATATTTAAGTATAATTCACCTATATTGTTTAGAAATACCACTTCATTTTGTATAGAATTATACTTCTGAGATATCTCAATTCCTTCTTTCATATACTTCATTGCTTTGTCAATTTCATCAAAATAATTAGCATAAATTATACCAATATTATTAATAGGACGAGTAGATTCTACAAATTCATTAGCTTTTTGGAATAACTCTATGCTTTTTTCAAAACATTCTATCGCCAAATTAATTTTTTCTGTAAACATATGAACAAGACCCATATGATTATAAATACTGCCTGCATATTTATATAAATTTTCTTCCAAAGCTAATCTTAAATATTTTTTACTAAGTTTCAAAACTAAATCATATTTGCCCTTCCAAATATTAATTTTATTTAATAAAATCACAGCATCTAAGATAGCTTCAATCGAGT
The DNA here is from genome assembly GCF_050286925.1 of Caloranaerobacter longqiensis. NCBI lineage: Bacteria > Bacillati > Bacillota > Tissierellia > Tissierellales > Thermohalobacteraceae > Caloranaerobacter > Caloranaerobacter longqiensis. The sequence goes on along the minus strand of NZ_JBFWFX010000004.1, from coordinate 127,846 downwards.
CTATAGCTTTGGCCTCTAAATATGCTTCTATCGCTAATCTTCTACATGTGTTCAAATCATTTCTTAGATAAAAAATATTAGCCATATTTATTTTGCATCTAATAGCCAACTGTTTATTATCTGATTCCAGCGCTCCTTTTAGGACTTTTTTATACATATCTATAGCTTTATTATTTTCACCCTGATAAGCATATAATTTACCCATATTTATTAATACATCTAATTTCCTTATATCATTCGGTTTTTTCTCTAAAAGTCTATATGCTTTTTCCCATAATAACATTGCACGTGAATTCGCAAGTAATCTCTGCATCTTCTTTGCAAATGTAATAGCATAATCAATGGCTTTATCTATTTCATTAGATAAAGTTAAATGATAGATTAATTCATCAAAATTTACTCTATCCTGTTTCTTATAAATATCCTCAAGAATTTCAGATGCTTGTCTATGCAGTTTACTTCTTTCATTTTTATCAATACTGTTATATATATATCCTTTGACATTCCGATTATAAAAAGTATAAGTATAACCCCAATCCTCTACTCGTTTATCCAATAGTTTCATAGAAACTAATTTTTCAATTAAACTTAATAATTTTTCCTCACTTATATTTACCATTTTCTCTATAATTTTTTGAGAAACTGGACTGTTAAATACAGAAATTATTTTAATAATACTGTACAAATCTCTATCTAATAGTTCAATTTGTTCTTTAATAGCTTCATCTATATTTTCAGGTATAAGAAGTTGGTTAATGTTTTCAATCTTTAAATTCCATGTACCTCTTTTATCCAAATAAAGTTCTTTTGCTACATACAGTTTTTTCAAAACTTCTTCTATATATCTTGGATTCCCATTAGTTTCTTCTATTATTCTAGCTGTAAAATTAATAGGTTTATAATCAATATTCAAAATATTACTTAATAATTCTGCTGTTTCATATAGATTAAGTTTAAGTAATTCAAGTTCTTTAACTTCATCTAACTTTTTCCATTCATTAATAATACCTTTTATCTCTGACCTATATTTTATTTTTTCTTCATCATAAGTAATAATCAATAATAAAGGAACTGAACTGCTGTTTCTTATAATATAATTCAACATTCTAAAAGTTTCTAAGTCCGCATTATGCAAATCATCTATCATAATATAAGTTGGCGTCTTATTTACATAATCTACAAAGAAGTTAGTAATCCGATCATATAACCTTAACTTTTCCTTATCTGCACTTAAAACTGGTGATGGTTTAATGTCTTTAATAAGCCTTATCTCTGGCATTATTTTAACTAATTCTGCTCCATATTTCTCAATTAAACTAATATCTGCACTCTTTACCATCTGTTTTAAAATCATTTGAATTGGTGAAGAGCCAACTGAATTTGATATATCAACCATAACTTTAAATAATGTTCTGTTACTCATTCTCAATCTAAATCCTATTTCATTGAGAAAACGTGTTTTACCAATTCCACTTTCTCCTTTAATTAACACCAATTTTGTTTTATAATTGCCTATATTGAATTGACTATCAACATCAAGCACTTCTTTTATTTCTTTATCTCTACCTACTATCGGTGTTTTAAATATTAAATTTCGATTTGCAAAATCAAACTCGAATTGTCTTCCTGTGATAATATTCAAATCATTAACTAATTGGTAAATATCATCATATCTCTTATTAACATCTCTGCTTATACATTTTTTAATAATCTTAAAATAATCATCATCACGACTATTTACTTCTTCCAATATACTTTGATAATTAAAATCTATCTTATTACCTTTTAACAAAACATAAAATAATATACCAATTGAAAATATATCTGTTCGTTTATCTATCTTTTTTTTATCAAAGGTAAATTCAGGTGCAATAAATAATCTATCATTATAGCCAAAAGTTCTGCTTATAATATGTTCTTTCACCGAAACAATATCTTGTAATTTAACTTTTATTTCATTTTTAGATTTATTTATAAAAATATTTTGTTGATTTAAGAAAGTATAAGTTATTCCTTGTAAATGCAAATGATATAATACATCGCATATTTGATAAATAATATTGATTACTTCTTGTTCTGTAAATTTATCTATAACATCAATAAGCTTAAATCCACTTTTTACTTCAGTTGTATAAAAATACAGAAGTTTTTTTGAATCTTTATTATCAATTGTTTTAACTATGTCAAAACTGTAACTTCTGATAATATTAGGGTGCGTAATAGTACTATATCTAATAAAATTTTGTATTAGGTATTTTACATATTTACTAGTATTTGGGGTGTCTTTGTATAATTTTAAAAATTTCTTTGCATTATTTTTTATTAAGTCCCTTACTTCATATTTAATACTTTCATCATTTTCTTCAATAATATTATTTATAAAATACCTATTGTTTATTAATTCCATAAAATCCCCTTCCCTATAACAAACAATACTTAACATTGCAAGTTTCAGAATATATCGAATTTAAGTAACATTATACCATAAATCAAGCTTAAAGAGTATATCTTACACATGTTATCATACTTGTATACTTTTCCATCTACCAGATCTGAATCTGATAAATAATAATAATCCTCTTATAATTAAATCAATACTCATAGCTATCCAAGCACCAATCAAACCAAGTTTTAAAACTATTACAAATAGGTATGCTAATGTAAGTCTTATTCCCCAAATACCTGTAAAAGTAATTATAAGCACCCATCTAGTATCTCCTGCACCTCTTAATCCCCCAGCAAATCCCATTACACCTGCTAAAAAAGGCTGTGATATAGCAACAATTCTGAGACACCATCTCGCACTATCTAATATTTCCCTATCTCTTGTAAAAATCATTAAAAACATATCAGGCCAAATAAAGAAAAAAAGTCCAAATATCCCCATCACTATAGAAGCCATTTTTACAGCAATATATCCACTTTTCTGTGCTAGTTTAGGATTTTCAGCCCCTAAATACTGACCAACTAATGTAGTTGCTGCTAGTGCAAATCCAAACCCTGGCATAAAAGATATAGATTCAGCAGTTAATGTAATTCTATGTGCTGCTACCATTGTTGTTCCAAGACTTGTTACTATTCTAAAAAACAAAAGTTGTCCAAATCTCATAAAAAATTGTTCTATTGCAGCGGGTATTCCAATATTAAAAATACGTTTAATAATTTGAAAATCGATTTTATTATTTTCTTTAATATTCACTTTTATTTTACCTTTACCTTTAATAATTATTAAAAAAATAAATAAACCAGCAATACTTCGAGCAAAAGCCGTAGAAATAGCTGCCCCAACCACTTCTAAACCAGCACCTGGTATTTTAATAAATATACTTTTATTTAATATAGGAATACTTATATTTATCATTCGAGTATGGTAAATTAAAAAAAAGTTTCCAACTATATTTATTATATTTGAAACCCCATTTATATATATAGGTGTCTTAGTATCCCCTGTACCTCTAAAAACACCACTCATTATAATACCTATTATCATAAAAGGTAAGGATAAACTGACAATTTTAAAATAATTTGTAGCTTGTGGAATTACATCTGCTTTTGCTCCCATTAAAATAACTACTGTTTTAGCCAGTAACTGACCTAATAAAGCAAAAAATACAGCAGTAACTAAACTAATGATAAGTGCTTGTTTAGCCACATCATTTGCTTTTTTGATATCTTTAGCTCCAATAAATCTCGCAACTAAAGCAGTAGTTCCAACACTTATAGCTGAAAAGATTGCCATCGCAGTCATCATAGGCATATCACTTATGCCTACTGCTGCAATAGCTGAAGCTCCAAGACTTCCAACCATAGCCATGTCAGCAAAACCTAATAAAGTCTGCATAAGCATCTCCATAATTGCAGGGAGAGCTAAATTAATAGTTTGTCTAGTTAAGTTTTTATCAGTTAATGCTTCATTCGCATCTTTTACGGTTTCCATCATAACTCCCCCTCTCTTTCCATAGCTATATATAACTTTTCTAAACTTTTAACAAGAGACTGCTTTTCTTCTTCTGTAAAAGAACTTAACATCTTTTCTAAGTAATCTATTCTTCTATTAAGGACCTTTTGCAATATTTCAAATCCCTTATCTAGCACTTTTATTCTAACCACTCTTCTATCTTTATCATCTCTTACTCTTACAACCAAACCATTCTTTTCCATTCTATCAACTAAATCCGTTATTGTGCTATATGCAAGAGCTAATCTTTCACTTATCTCACCTATCGTCAAATTCCCTTCTCTTATCAAATACTGAAGTGCATTAAATTGAGGCCCTGTTATATTATAATCTTTTAAAATTTCTCTTCCTTTTTTCTTTATTATGCAGTCGATTTTTCTTAAATATTTTTCAATAGCTTCAACATTATTAAGTTTACGCATTTCTTATACCTCCTAATATTTCGATACTCTAAATTTTATTACTATAGTTAATAATACCATTTGATACATTGTAGTTCAACAGAATAACCTTAACTTTTGCACAAAAATAATAAGCAATTTCATATAACATATTTTCCTAAATTAATTTCTACAATTTTCTCAAAATACTAAGAAGGATTTATAAAACACTTATAGAATAAGTAATCTGTGACTTTGTTTACCTTAACTATTTAGCGAAAGGGGGGGAAGGTTGAAATATATACATACTAAAACAAAAAAGCCAAAATATTTCTCTTTACTTATCATTCCCCACTCTAACAATATAAAACAATTTAAAATAGCCACATGGATTCCTAAACTCTTAATATTTCTTATTACTATCACTTTATCTACAACTATTTTTCTATTTTATTCTTATCAAGAATTAAAAAATGAATATTTAGCAAAACTCGATGAACTAGAGTATGTAAATAATGTAAACCTAAAGCAAAAAGCTGAAATTGAAACTTTGAGACAAAAAACTACTGAAATACAGGAAAAACTCGATACTATTTCTAAATTTCAAGAGAAAATCAAAAACATGGTCGGAATTAAAGATAATAAAAAAGAAAAAAAAGCAATAAATCCTTCAAGAAGTGGAAATTTATTTTCTAAAGAAAAACTAGTTTTAGAAGAACTTGATAGTAGCATAACATCACAAATGGATGATTTATCAAAACTTTTAGATAGTAGTAAAGAAGAATTAATTAAACTAATAGCAGATGTAGAAAAAAAGCTAAAATATTTAGATGCTAAACCGAATCTAATGCCTGCCAAAGGTAAAATAACTTCGGGGTATGGTTATAGACGCAATCCATTTGGTAAAGGAAGAGAGTTTCATAAGGGATTAGATATAGCAAATAAACCAGGAACGAAAATTAGAGCTGCCGGAAGTGGGGTTGTAACTTTTGCGGGTTATTATGGGGGGTATGGGAAAGTCATAATAATCAGTCATGGATATGGTTATCAATCTATATATGGACATAACAAAAAACTCCTTGTAAAAGTAGGGCAACATGTAAAAAAAGGAGAAGTCATTGCTGAAATGGGCAATACAGGTAGAAGTACAGGACCACATTTACACTTTGAAATCAGATACTATGGCAAACCCGTTAACCCAAAAAATATAATTGATAATTATGAATAACTTTATAAGGAGCGATTCATAATGTTTAACAAAAAAGAAGCAAAACTTGATAAGATCGATACACTCATTGGTAAAAATACAAAACTTGAGGGTAAAATTGAATGCAAAGGAACAATAAGATTAGATGGTGAGCTAACAGGAGATCTAATCGTCGAAGGAAATGTTATTATTGGAGAAAGTGGAAAGATTAATGGTAATATTACATGTAATAATATTTTTATATCAGGTATAGTTAAGGGTAATATTATCTCAAAAGAACTATTAAGATTAACGAATACAGCCAAATTATATGGAGATATTCAAGTAAAAACATTTATCGTTGATGAAAATGCCGTATTTGAAGGTTCATGTAAAATGGAAGTTGCTAAAACCTTAAATGAAACAAAAGTCAACAAAGAATCAAAAAAATCAAAATAAGGAGCAATTCTAAAGCTCCTTATTTTTATCTTACAAAAATTCTAAACGCTTGTGGTGCTATCTCGAATACAGCTGGTAACATTCCGAGATATTCTCCATCTACATCAACATGTACTTCATCCTCAGTACTAATTTTAATTCTTTTAGTTTTAAAATAAACTACATTTGGATGTTTTATATGTTCACCCTTTAATAAATTTATAAATATAGAGACTATATCAGTAATTTCTGACTTCTTTATTATTATACAGTCTAAGTAACCATCTTCTACTTCTGCCGTTGGAGCAAGCTTTTTAAATCCTCCAATTGATGAACTATTAGATATAAGAAATAATAGCACATCTTCAGTAGCATTATATTCATCACTTTCAATCGTCAATTTTATTGGTTTAAACTTTTGTCTAGGTATTTCTTTAAGCCCTTCTATATAATAAGCCATTCTTCCAAGTACAGTTTTCAACTCTGATGGTACTTGATGTGCAACATTAGTTAATAATCCACCAGCTGCAACATTTACGAAGTACTTATCTCCTACCTTTCCTAAATCTACATCAATTGTCTTACCAGCTAATATCATATCACAAAACTCTTTCACGTTTCTTGGTATATCCATGAAATTTGCAAAATCATTTACAGTTCCAGCAGCAAGAATACCTACAGGTATCTTTCTACCGCCCACTACAATACCATTTGCAACTTCATTTACTGTACCATCTCCACCACATGCAATTATTATATCCCAATCTTCCCTGCAGCACTTTACAGTCTCATTAAAAGCGTCATCTTTCTTTTTTGTTGCAAACTTACCTACTAAATAGCCATTATCCATTAAAATATTACAAATTGTATCTATTCTCCTTTGAACTATCTGCCTTCCTGAAGACGGATTATATATAACTTTTACTTTTTTCATTCGTATCACCTGCTGCATAATTTTTGTATTCAAAATATTATTCTAAAACAAATCATAGTATAACATAATAATCATTTATAGGCAAAAGCTTAATTATATTATTTAATTCCAAGATAATTTGCTATATTTGCATCAGGCATAATTTTCCCCTTTATCAGTTCTTTTTTACAGGTCATTATAGTTGTTATACCAGGTCCATGCCCCATCTTAATACAATCACTATGAATTACAATTCCTATACTAACTGCTCCTTTAAGATATCCTCTACCATAAGTATTATCACAATCCTTTAATAATACCAAATCTCCAAACCTTAGTTTATCTAATCCCAATTTTTTAATTTCCTCTTTATCTAAAGTCATAATATCATAATCTCCACTAAATGAATTAGAAGAACCTATACCAGAGCCCATTAAATATGGGGGTACTTCTGCTACAACAGGTACTTCTATTTTTCCATCATCAGTTTCCTTAATACCTAGCTTTAAAAATAAATCAGGGTCTATATTCATAATTTTTATTTCAGGAAAATCTAATAATTGAAGTCCTTGTCCATAAGCTTTTATTAATATTTTATCATCTATAGCCATTTTTTCTAAATCTTCTTCTTTAAAATAGATGAGAACATGATCAATACCTCCATGTTTACCTGTTACAAAACCTTTTGCCCCTTTAGAATCGCCAGAAATTACTATTGCTTCATTACCTATACAAGCAAATAAATTTAAAGCTACATTTTCATTTTTATTTTCATTACGTATGCTAACTCCTGGCTCAACATGATCACCAACCCAACCAAAAGCACAATCCCCTACTTTTACATTATATGTTATACCGCCAGTAGCCGGTAGTACATTTGGAATACCATCACCACTTATTCTATAAGGAAAGTTCTGAATAGGATGATGGATTTTCCCTTGAACTGATTGTTTAACTAACTTATCAATATTTGTATTTAGCATATATAAATCACTCCTATCATTTAAGTATTATTTTAGTCATTGCAAAAGGTACATATAATAAACTTGATAAGTATATATTAACAGCTATAAAAAATATTAAAAAACTAATATAACTTAAATTCTTATTTTCTTTATAAAAAATATATATTACAATTCCAGAAATTAAATTTAAAATTAATGGCATTATATATGGAGCAAATTTAAACTTAAGATAATTAGGTAAGAAAAATACTGTATATCCACTATAAAATGTACTTCTAAATAACAATAAATTTAAAACTATATATAAAGATAGAAATATCTTAAATTTAATATTTTCTTTATCAATTCTATATTTTCTAAGAATAAATTCTACTGGTAAAAAGATAACTAGAACATATAGGAAACTCTCCATTCCCTTCAAAAATCCAAATGCTAAAGCATAAAAAGGAGATGCTAATGCTCTATAAAATGCAGTTATATAATCGTTTTTTGTATATCTATTATTTTCTGAAATAAAATCTTTATTTTTGCTATTTATAAACAATTTATAGCCACTTACCTCTATGTCTAGCCAAGCTAAATAATCGCCAAATTTAGTTCTTATAAATGAAGGCCTTTTTGACTGATCTCCAGTATTAGAAATAAAAACTACATTCGATATATTGCCTTGTTTATCAATCTCTAATTCAAAAATGTCTGAATACATGGCATATTTATTTCTCATATTTATACCCGAACATATAATTTTAATTTTCCCATTATCTTTATAAAGAGATATACTATCTCCTAACGCTATTACGCCGTCTATATGACTATCTGTGATTTTTCTACTAACTTCAGGTTTGAAAGTTTCTGCATCTAAAATTTCTAGTTGTAGATAAACTCTATTTCCACCTTTTGCATTAGTAATTGGATATACCAAAAATATTTTATTATCTACTATCTCGATTTTAATATCTCTAATTACAGCATTAAAACCACTTTTAATATTCGTTATTTTTCTAATATCATTATCTAATTTATCAAACCTTACTAATAGTATATTGTTAATGTTTAAATCTACTTTGTCTACAATAAATATATACTTACCGCCATTTATATCCTTTAAATGAATATTTTTTATATTCCATCTATTGTTCATTTCATATATTCTTTTTAATTTATCATTTTCAAGTTTATATATATCAATATTTTTATCACTATATGTACCAATATATAATTCATCTTGTATTTTACTTAAAGTAAATCCTTTTATGTTGTCTAACAATTCAACTGACTGAGTAAATCCTGTACCTTCATCATAATAAGATACTTTAAGTTTATTATCTTTTACATAAAACAACTTATTTTCAAATAAATAAATATTCTTAATCCTATTTATATTAATATCTATATTAGATAAATTACTCTCTAAAACTTTTCCTGTTTTTGACATTAAATAACATAAAAGTCTTCCTTCTTTATTGAAAGTCGCTATTAGTATATTATCTTTATAGGTTCCAATAATAGGTTCTTTATTAATAAAAGATTCCCCTATTTCTATTCCCCTACCCCATTCATTGGAAAATTTTAATGATTGAATTTTTAAATAATTGTATGTATGAAATCCTATTAAAATAATAATTGTAAGTATAAGCGCAAAAATAGTTTTCATAAATTTAGGCTTTCTGCTCATGCTCCCCCTCCTTCAATAATCTTTGTATTTTTTAAGAACAAAATCTTCAACTTAAATAAATTATAAGGAATATTTTGGTCGCATCCATAAACGGAAACTATATTTAAAATTATCCATAATCTAAAAGGATATAATTTCCTATTAGATTATAAAATATATGATACCATTTATTAACAACCATTTCAATTATCAGAATATTAATAACTATTAATTTAACGTAATAATATTGGTGAAAACTGTAAGTTTTCTATACGATAATTACATCTGTACTTAGTTAAATCTTAACTATTTCTGCATTTATGTTATAATTATATAGGTGTATAGTCAAAGAAAAACATTCGATTAGGAGTGATATAAATGTACGATTTTCACGTTCATAGCAGCTTTTCAGGCGATTGTAAATATACAATGGAAGATATGTTAAAAGGAGCTTTACAAAAAGGAGTTAAGCAAATTTGCTTTACTGACCATTTAGATTTTGAATATGGAGACGATTTAATAGATTTTGTGTTTGATACAAATGATTATTTTAAAGAAATTAATAGATTAAAGTATAATTATAAAGGGATAATTGATGTATTAAGTGGCATAGAAGTTGGTATGCAACCTCATCTTGCCGAAAAAAAGAAAGAATTTATAAAAACACACAATTTCGATTTCATTATAATGTCGATTCATACTGCTAAAGGCAAAGGCATCCATGAAGGTACTTTTTATAAAGATAAAAACATAAAAGATGTCTATTATGAATACTATGAGGAACTTCTTTTATGTATTGATGCTCTTATGGACTTTGATGTTATAGGTCATATTAATCTTATTGAAAGATACCAAAACTTTATGGAAAAAACTTTAGAGATAAAAGAATACTTAGATGTTATTGAAACAGTTTTAAATAAAATTATCGAATTGGGAAAAGGAATCGAAATTAATACTTCAGGAATCAGATATGGTATAGGTAGTTTTCACCCAAATACTGATATACTCAAACTTTATAAAAGCCTAGGTGGAGAAATAATAACTTTTGGCTCTGATGCTCATAAACCAGGAGATATATGTGCTCATTATAAAGAAGCTATTGAATTATTGAAAAGTATTGGCTATAGATATATAACCGTATACAAAAATAGAAAACCTCAGTTTATTAAAATAGAGTAAGGTTCTTTACATCCTTACTCTATTTATTTCAACTCTCTTTTCAAAATTACATCTCTCACACTTAAACAAATGGCAGCATTTTTCATGTTCTACTCCATCAACAAGTTGTGTTATATCATTTGATAGATAAGGACTATATTCATCTAAGTAATCCACTATCGCCCCTTTATCTTTTAGTCTATCGCCACATTTTAAACAATATATTTCATAATTTAACATGCCATTACAGAGTGGACAAACTAACTCCATATTATGCATCTCCTTTTAATTAGTTTTTTATCTTAATAATTCTATTCTTAATCTTTGTCACATTTCTTAAACATATTCTTAGTTTCCTAAATAAATGTTAAATTTTTAAAAACAATATATCTTCAGTAATATTATTCCTTTAAACAAAATATGTATAATACAGCAAATATTTTGGGGTGATAGTTTGAAAAAAAATAGCTTCATATACGGTTCAATAATTCTTGCAACTGTAAATTTCATAGTTAGATTTATAGGTTTTTGCTACAAAATAATTTTATCAAAACTTATTGGGCCAGAAGGCATAGGGCTATTTCAAATGGTATTCCCAGTTCTTATGTTCTTCATAACTATTACTACTGCTGGTATTCCTATAGCCGTATCAAAATTAGTTGCTAAACAGAATTCTATGTATAATTTAAAAAGTGCAAAAAAGATTTTTAAAATCGCCCTATTTATGACTTTTTTAATAGCTCTTGTTCTGAGTTTAATCATTTTAATAGGCAGCGACTATATTTCATTAAAAATTCTTAAAAATAAAGAAATAAATAAAAGCATAATTATGTTAGCACCGGCAGTACTAATAATTTCAATTTCGTCAGTATTCAGAGGATATTTTTACGGTATGAAAAAAATTAGCCCAGCTGGTATAGCTCAAATAATAGAACAAATAGTAAGAATTGCTTTTGTACTGGGAATAATCTATTATATGTATCCAGTCAGTTCGAAACTAGGAGCTTTTATAGCAGTTTGTGGAATAAGTATTGGAGAAATTGCAGGTTTAATTTGGATGATACTAAACTATAAACTTTTTGGTGAAAATAAAGCTATAAGTTCATCAAAACCTGTATATACTATACAGATAATTTCACAAATTTTCTATATATCAGTACCTATAACCATATCTAGATTAATTAATGTATCAATGCAACTTATAAATGCAGTACTAATTCCTCAAAGACTAATAGCAGCAGGATACAGCCAAGCAGAAGCTATTTCAATTTTTGGTAGAGTTATTGGAATGTCAATGCCCATTTTATTTCTACCATATATCGTTACATCAGCTCTTGTAATAAACATTATTCCGAATCTCTCTGAAGAATTAGCTTTAAAAAGATACAAAATGATTAAAAACGATATTCTATTATCTCTGAGAATAACTTTATTAATTTCTATACCTCTAACATTTATATATATCTTTTTCTCAGAGCCTATAGCTATGTTCTTTTACGATGATAAAATTGTAGGTATTTACTTGGGTATACTCGGTTATTCAACAATATTTTTATCCCTGCAACATGTATTATCTGGTATACTTCATGGCTTAGGAAAACAAGTAATAGCAACAATAAATTATTTAATAGGAATGTTAATTCAAATATCATCAACATATTTTCTAGTGGGTAACCCAATATTTGGTATTAAAGGTTTTTTCCTAGGCTTTATTTCAGCAACAATTATCATTAGTCTTTTACATTATATTAGTATAATAAGGATAATGAAAATTAATTTTAATACCACAGACTATATAATAAAACCCATAATATCTTCAGTTGGTATGACTGCAGTAATACTAATTATTTATAATTACCTTAGATCGTTAAACACACAAAACTATATAAATTTCTTAGTATGCCTATTTGTAGGTGGTTTGACTTATTTCTTAATATTAACATTAATTAAAGGCCTTCCTCCCTTTTTACTTAAAAAACTTCTACATAAAAAATAACCCTTAAGCTAAATGCTTAAGGGTTATCCCGTGATGCCGTCGCCCTTCTAATTCGCACCCGCTGCTCACACAGGTGGGTGTTCTATCTGTAGCTTTTGACTTCCTACATCAATTAGGCATGTCATACACTACAGAACCCGAACTCCCGGATGTCTAATGTCGGTCGAATTATCAAGGGCTTACGAACATCTCAGGATTTTTTGTTTGACTTTATTATAACACAAATTTAAGCTTTTTAAAAATCAAAAAAGCATTATTAAAAATGTTAAAATGCAAATATCTCAAGTTGTGTAAACTTTATTTGTTTTTTTGATGAAATTCAGTAGTTGACAAGCTCTAAAATACTAAGTCCTAAGCCAAAGTCTTAAAGTTTCATACTTAATTGTAATAATTGAAAAATGAAAGCGAATAATTGCAAAGCTTTTGCAAAAAAAACTTGATGAAGAATTTCAGAAAAATCGAGTAGGCTTAGCATGGACGCTAAGCCAGCATCCTACAAAACAGGACGTCTTGATTAGGTGCGTTAGGATTTTTCGAAATTATAAGTCTATGTTTTCTCTAAAGATTTGTCTATGAGCGTTATTTTTCAATTCGTTAATGAATATAACTTTATCTTTGATTTAATGATTTATCAATAAATTCAATTCTTCTTCATTAATAGTCTCATTACAAATCAAATGATTAGCTACTTTTTCTAGTAACTCTAGATTATCTCTCAATAGCTCTAAAGTTTCTTTATATAACTTTTCTAGCAAATCTCTTGTCTTGTTTATTATAAAATCATTGCTACCTAATTTATCTCCTAATAATGTTTCGTAGCTTACTAAACCAGCAGATTCTTCCATGCCAAATCTACTAATTAACAACAAAGCCATTTTAGTAGCTTTTTGTAAATCATTTGAAGCTCCAGTTGTAATTTTATCTTTTCCAAAAATAATTTCCTCTGCTGCTCTACCACCAAGAGATATTTTTATATTCTTAATTATATCTTCCTTAGACTGATACATGCTATTAGGCGGTATATTCATACTAAAACCTCCAGCACCTTTAGTACTTGGTATTATTGTAACCTTTGTAACTCTATTTTCTGGTGCAATAAGTTTAGTAACTAAAGCATGTCCAGTTTCATGATATGCTGTTATTCTTTTATCTTTTAAGGATATAGTGCTTTTATCCTTCTTTTCTTCACCAGCTATTACTGTATAAAAAGCTTTATCTATGTGTTCCATTTTTATTGTTTTTTGATTATTTTTTGCAGCTATCATAGCAGACTCATTCATTAAATTCTCCAGTTTAGCTCCACTAAAATATACTGTTTGATAAGCTATTTTCTTTAAATCTACATTTTTATCTAAAGGCTTATTTCGACTGTGTAATTTTAATATCTTATACCTAGCATTTACATCTGGAAGTCCAACTTCAATTTGTCTGTCAAACCTACCTGGTCTCAAAAGTGCTTCATCCAATGTATCAATTCTATTAGTTGCTGCTATTACTACTATTCCTTCATTCCCTTTAAATCCTGACATTTCAGTTAATAAAGCATTCAATGTTCTATCACTCTCATCACTTCCACCACCTACATTTCCTACTCTTTTCTTCCCTAGAGCATCTATCTCATCTATAAATATTACACATTTACCAGCTTGTCTAGCTTTTTTGAACAGACTTCTAATCCTACTTGCTCCTAACCCTGCATAAACTTGTATAAAATCTGAACCTGTAACAGCAAAATAAGGAACATTTGCTTCTCCAGCCAAAGCCTTAGCCAAAAGAGTCTTACCTGTTCCAGGTGGACCGTATAATAGTACGCCTCTTGGCATTCTAGCACCATATCTCTCATACTTTTCAGGATTTTTTATAAAATCTACTAACTCTTTAAGACTTTCTTTAGCTTCATCATTCCCTGCAACATCATCAAAAGTTATAGACTTAGTATTACTAAAATCACTTTCTATAGAAGACATATAAGCCATTTCCTTCTGAGCTTGCTTAGCTGTATTTTTACTTAAAAAATATCCTATAAATCCGAAACTTCCTAAAACTAATAGTAAAGTAAGCAAATTCATTATTGCTACATTTTGTTCAACTTCTTCAACATTTATACCCTTTGTTAAAAGACTTTCTTTAAAAGACTCTGATCTTGGATTGTCTGTTATAAAATATGTCCCATCTGCTAATTTACCTTTAATCTTAGAACTATTACTTAAATAAACAGTTTCAACACTACCTTTTTCTACATACTCAATAAATTTTTTATATGAAATATTTTCATAATCTTTATTATTGATTTGAAAATATATTAAAACAGAAATTATAACTATAAATGCTGCTAATGCAAAAAATATTATCTTTCTTTGTTTTTTAATCATTGTTATATCCCCACTTTCTAGTTTACATAATACATTTTATAGTATATCAAATTTATCATCACATGTTCAATTTGTAATATTTAGTAATGTTTACATAAAATTTTGACACCTTCAATTACAGCTTACAAAAATTAAAAAAACTTCGAGCTATAATGCTCGAAGTTCAAATTTACTCTTTTATATCTACTTTTTTAAGTATTTCTACTAATTTATCTAGTTTTTTAGACTGCTCTTCACTTAAAAATGGCCTTATTTTCTCAAGCTTTTTAATCTTATTCAAATACTCTTCCTTTGTCATATCATTTGAAAAGATTTTGCTATATTTCATAACCTCTAACATTAGTTCTTCTTCTGTCTTATTTGAATAGTTGTTTGCTAATTCTTTTAATTCTTCTAGTTGTTCCGGTTTTATCTCTATTTTCCCCTTAAACTTTTCTAAAATTTCTTCAAGATTTTTTATTCTGTCGTTACCTAATTCGCTACTCATGTAAACATCCCCCTTTAAACCTTTTTTATAATCCATAGGAAATTACATACTTTTCAAATTATGAATTTAAAATATAATTTCCGTAATGGATATAGTCAAAATCTTCCTTAATTTATTTAAATCGAAGATTTTGTTTATATTAAACAATACATTATATTATATGATTCTTATCAAAAATTATACACTTCAATATATCTACGAAAATACACTATAGAGTAGTGTTATGTATCCAATATAAACTAGTAATAACATTAAACCATTTAATCTAGTAATTTCATTTCTTCTTAAGAACGGAATTAATAATAATAACATCAATATTAATGCTACCGGAAAATCGAAAAAAATATTTTGTTTTAAAAGTTTTAAGGGGGTTATTACACCTGAAATTCCAATTACTAACGTTATATTTAAAACATTAGCTCCTATTATGTTACCTATAGATAAACCTCCATGCCCTTTTCTTAATGCAGTAATAGCTGTAACCAATTCTGGTAATGAAGTACCTAATGCAATAAGTGTAAGGCTTATAATTGCTTCTGGAATTCCTAAGTATCCTGCTAAAATAACACCATTATCTATAAGTAAATTAGCACCTATTAATATAGCAGTTATTCCAAATATAAAACTTATTGCAATTTTAATTATCTCTTTAGAAAAAATCTTTTTATTACCCTTATTTGATACTGATGCCTTTCTACTTTTAACGCTATAAGAATTATATATTACATATATAATAAAAAGTGTTATCAATATTATTGAATCAGCTCTATCAATAAAACCATTAAATCCTAAGATAAAAAGTAGTATCATATATAAAACCATTAAAAAAGCTTTTCCACTAAACAATCTTTTATCTATCTTACTAGGCATAATAATGTTAGTAAGTCCTAATATTAATCCTATATTACATATAATAGAACCTATGGCATTACCTACACTCATTGTACTATGTCCTTTTACTGCAGCTGTTGCAGAAACCATAATCTCTGGTGAAGTGGTTGCTATACTTACTAATGTGGCTCCTATAAATACTTCTGGTAATCCTGATATTTTTGCTATTTTTACTGAAGAATCTACAAACCAATCTCCACCTTTTATAACTAAAATCAAACCAAATATAAATAATATTATTGACGTAAACAATATATATCACCCTAACTTAGTATTTTGTTTTTCTATAAGTAATATAACTAATACAATAAATATTTATCCGTTATAGAATAAATCCTTTAATTTTAATAAATTTAAAAAAATTACATTTTATTACACATGAATATAATAAAATATTTTATCTAATGTGTAACAGATTTATAATAAATATCATATTATACTTATGCGAGGTATTTTAATTTTAACTATTTAGGAGGATTAAAAGTGAATAAGTTACAAATAAGTACACCAAAACAAATTAATATAAGTCCTCTTAATAATAAATTATTATTATTATTTACAGCTCTAATCTTTATGCCAAAGTTAATTAACCAGAGATTTTCTTTGCAAAATTTATCAAAAATATTTATACTTAATAATCTTGATAAAAAAATACACATTCTAAAAAAAGTAGGCCCTTACCTACCTGAACAAATGGTAGGAACATTAAATATTTTTATAGTTAACCTCGAAAAAATAAACAGAATAATGGGACTATATGAATTCATTACAATGGGAAAAACTTTTGAACCAATAACTCCTGTAACTAATATAACACCAAAAGAACGTATAAACAAGATATTTCAATCTTTACAGGAAGAAATTCCGGATGATAAACTGCTCACTATAAAACCAATGTTAGATTTAATGATAAACATTGATAAATTCAAACCTATTATATCAACTCTAACCAAAATTTCTTCTGCAAATGACAAATCAGAAATAAATATTGATGACATGATTGATTTAATAAAACCTATGCTTGGAGATGAAGAAGCAAAAAATATTGATAAAATGAAAGATATGCTTCAGATGATGGAATTACTTAATGTGTTAAACAGTAGTGATGAAAACTAATCTAATATAAAAAACTCCTCTCCAGGTTGTATTTTATTTCCTAGAAAGGAGTTTTTATTTTCATTCTAAATATATTCAGCATAGTACAACAAACCGTCCTTTTGTATCAGCTGTCAGTTTGAACTAACAATTTCACATACTCTTAAAATGCTCGCTCTAAAAATCGTATAAATAATCCAAATTATGTTCATTGCTAAAACTGTGATTATAGCTAATGTAAGAAAATTAATTTTATCAATTATATAACTACCAATAATCGTAGAGATTGGCATAATAGCCATAGAAAATGTTGTAATAAATGAGTCGACTTTACCAATCATGTATGAAGGAACTTCTTTTTGCATATAAACTAATGTTGGCACATTTATATATACAATTATAACCCCATAACAAGCTTGTAATATCAAATGTATTATGAAAAATAACATAAAATGAGATGTTCCCACTAAAAAAAATACCATATTTATAACTAATAAAACTACATAAATAGTTTTAAATGTAATTCCTCTATAATAATGATTGATAATATTATCAAAATCATAATCGCCAATAAATTTTGTCATTATTATTGAACCGATTGCTGTAAAAGATGCTGCTGTTGATAAGTAAATTGGATCAACTTTAACTAATTGATTGAAAAAATAAGTAAACCCATTTCTTGCTAATGGTTCATATACAAAGTTAGAAAAAATCGAAATCATTGTAACAAAAAATAATGGCTTTAGTTTCAAAAGAAATTCCATACCATCTTTTAAGTCACTTAAAATTAGTTTTAATCTAATCTTATTATAATTTTCTTCTTTAGTATTCACATTAATAAACTTCTCAAATATACCTGAAATAACAAAACTTATTCCGTTAAATAGCATAATACCTTCAATTCCAATTAATTTGTATAAAGCTCCAGCAAAAAAGATACCTAAAATCCTTTTAACATTATTAATCAAATATATAAATGAGTAACCATCTGTAAGTTCTTTTTTACTTATAACAAACCTAATAGCAGCAGTAGATGAAGGTATAAATAAAGCATCACATAATACATGAATAGCAGTACTAATATATAGTGAAATTAAAATTAAACTTATGTCGCCAGTTTTTATAATGACTAATAAATTAATGAATATTGATAATCCTCGTATAAAATCGCAATAGATTAATACTCTAATTCTGTCTAATCTGTCACTAATCGCACCACCGATTGGTGCAGAAATAACATATAGCAACAATCTAAACGATAAAAAATAACCAACAATCACTGCTGAACTTGTCAATGATAATAAGTACCATGCAAGAGAAAACATATAAAATTGACTGCCAATATCTGAAACAAATTTTCCCCAAAACAACTTACTATAGTTTTTATTTTTAAAAATGTTCTTATTCATATTCTTCTCCTTTTTTTATCACTATACTAATTTTTCTTTTTACACGATTTAAAATTTTAAGATTGATATTGTAAGTTTCTTGTATATTATCTATTTCATATAGATGAAGATTTTCTCTATCAAGAAGATTCAATGGAGTTATTATTAATGTAAACAAATCATGTACAATTTTAAATGCTTTTACTTTTAAATGTTTATGAAGATAATTCATTTCCTCAATAATCATATTTACTGGTTTTAGTCTCGATTTTCGCTGCCAAAATAATTTTGTCGAACAAAATACACAGTTAAACGGACAACCTCTTCCTCCTTCAATAGAAATTGTTTTATTAATAAGATTTTGTTTATTATATTTAATAATTTCAAAATCATATGGCAACATAGGCAGCTCAGATTCTCTAATTAGTGGAACAATTCTGTTATGTTTAATATTCCCTTGTTCTATATAAACAACATTTGGAACTTCACCAAAACTTATTTCGCCTTGTAAAAATTTACTATATTGTTCCGCAAAAATCTCACCCTCAAACTTAACAATAAAATCGATAAAATCAAACTCTTTTATTACTTTTTCAGCAACCTGACTAGCATGTGCACCTCCCATAAATACAACTTTTTTTAGAATATAGTTTCTTAATCTCTTTGCCGATTAATAATCCATTAATAAAATTATTACTAAAAGAAGTAATTCCATAAGTATCATATTTTGAAACAAATGGAAATTTAGCAATCTTCACAATCTAAGCATTCATTTCTGGACTTAAATAAATCGGATTTTCTAAACTTTTTAGCTTTATCACTAACCCAAATATTTTTTATATTGCCATCATATATATTACCTATAGGTTCTCTAATAAGTCCACATGGAAGTATGTTTCCATTTGGTTCAATTCTCATTCACAAAATTGCTGCATCACACTCAAGATTTTTAAAATATTCTTCGTTTTCGTCTAATTTTAAAATCATAATTAATATTGATAGAATCTTTCTTTGATCTTTTAACCAATCCAGACTTGATTAATTTTTGTGCAATATCAAATGAAGCAATTTTTTCATGTTGTTTTATGTATTTTAATTCATCGATGAATTCTTCTTTTAAAAAAATAGGTTCAATTTCAGCAGTTTTAGAATGTAAATAAATAAATTCAATTCCATTTCGTAATTTACCAAATGAAAAATTCTCGTTTATATAAGCATTCATATATTCCTCCATTTTTCATAAAAAATCATCCAACAATCATTAATGGGTATTGGATGATTTTTTAGATTTTAATAAGCGTCTTCACAAGAGCTTTGTTTTGCCATACAAATATCAATATCCATTTCTAAAGATAATTCATCAAGAATTTCAGTTTGAATAGTTAATTGTTCCATTGTCTCACCCATTTCATATACTCTATTACTCTATGTTGAAAGTATATTTGATACTTAAAAACTATTTATATACAATTATACGAGAAATAACTAAGTAAAACAAAAAAAATAATTTATGTATTTTATACGTTTTTTGTTTTTTTATACTATCATATTATCAATAATAATACAACTTTTTTCGTTCTACATATTTCGTTATAATGCGACAATTTTAAATAATTTTTAACTCTAGTTTTACAGAAAAAAGTAAAAATGGTAATAGTAAAAGAATACAAAGTGACGTCAAAATGTGTGAAAATAAGTGTAAAATTCTCTATATTAAAATTATAATTATAAAAATCTAGCAGATTAACCCGTTAATTTTGAACAAAAACTCACTAATACTCATTTATTTTCAAAATTACTTTGCAATTTCCTTAAGGGCTTAGGGAAAGCTATATTTACAATTTTATTGTTGTTTAGGCTTAATACCAAATTATACTTTTTCGTAATATTTATTTAGCGATATATAGCTTATAAACCCATGTATCCTAGTTTTATTATAGTTTTTAAGAATTCAGAACTTCTTTATAAGCATGGGCAAAACTTTTAGATTCATGTCTAGATAGACACTCGTCTTCTAATATTCTATGAAATGCCTTTATATGGGTATTTTTATTTGGTGTATTATAAGGAATTCTTTCATGTTCAAATTTTAGTTTTATATATTCTTTTTCAATTGATATCTAATAAATTGTGGCCCATTATCTGACCTTATGACTAATTATATGCCCATATTTAATATCTACTTTCCATAAGGAATTAGATGTAATTATTTCTCGATTTTTAGATATTTTTTTGGATGCTTAGGCTTGATTTTTCTCTGAGGTCTTAATATATCTAGTTCTTTATTTACATAGTCTATACACTTTCTTCTTATTGATAATTAAGTTATATTTTCTTTTTAGAATTATAGTTATTTTGTAATATCCATAGCATATTCCTTCTGTTTCTATAATTGCTAGGATGAATTCTTTTATCTGTTCATCACAGATATAGTAGCATTACCTGTTTCTTGTACTTCTTTGACTATTTGTTTTTTAAACTCAATTGAATATTTTTTCCCTTTCATTTTGACAACCTTCTGCTTGAATTTATAATACTAAATTTTCGTTTGGTTATCCAAAATGGTCAGAAGGCTTAATAGTTACTCAATGTCAGATTAGCATAAAATAATAACTCCTTATTAATATAATAAATTGCCAAACATAATCCTAACCTCTAAAACAAGCATACTACAAAAACCTAGATAAATAAATTATCTAGGTTTCTTAATATTTTAATAAGAAGCTTTAGTATGATCATTATTTTCATACTTAAGTTGAGTATTAAGTTTTACAACATGTGAATTTTTATCATAATCTATACTTATATTAATTGGTCTTCCATCATCCTGATGATACTCTAAATACAAATTAATTATATCTTTTGCATGATTATCGTCTATATCCTCATAAACATTAAAATACTCTTCTTCTGGCATTATAAGTTGGAGATGATATATTCCATTATTATCTCTTCTTCGTGTTTCTAAAACACTATTTAACATTAAATCACCTCACATATTATTATTTTCCCCAAAACCTTAATTAAAATAATTATTATTTATAATAACTTTTTTTCAAAAAATACAGACTGTTGACATAGCTAACAACAGTCCGAAAAGCTTTTTAGCAGCTTAGTTTTTCTATAAGTAACTTCATATCTTTAGGTAACTGAGCAAAAATAGTTTTTCTTTCTTTTGTTCTAGGTGTTATAAAACTAAGAGAGTAAGAATGTAGTGCCTGTCTATCAATCAATTGACTAGGTTTATTATATAGTGAATCTCCTATTATTGGGTGTCCTATATGACTTAAGTGAACTCTTATCTGATGAGTTCTACCTGTTTCTATATGTATTTCTAGTAATGTTGCATTTTTATAACGCTCTAATACTCTATAATTTGTTATTGCTATTTTCCCATCTTCTAATACAGTTCTTTTTATAGAAATGTCATCACATCGCCCTATAGCTTTTCTAATTGTGCCTTCATCGTCTTTAACTATACCCTCTACTATAGCTAGATATCTTTTTTCAACTATATTAGATTCAAATTGTTGTGCTAATTGCTGATGTGCAAAAGGATTTTTAGCGATAACAAGAATGCCAGATGTATCCATATCAAGTCTATTTACAAATCGTACCTTCTTTTTTATCTTTTTTTGCTTAAAATAATATGCAACACCATTTGCAATCGTATTATCTGGATGACTTTTAGTAGGATGTACAACTATTTTAGGCGGCTTATTTAATATAAGTAAATCAAAATCTTCATATACAATTTCTATTGGTATTTGCTGAGGTACATTTTCGTCTGTTTCATCCTCCATGACAATAGTTATTTTATCTCCCTTTTTAGCAGTTTTATTAGTTTTTATTCTTGAACCGTTTAAAAAAACTGATCTAGTCCTTTCAAGTTTTTTTAAAAATCTATCTGAAATGTTAAATTTATCTTTTAAAATCTCTTTTATTAACAAACCATCTTCATCTACATAAAAATTAATTACACTCTCACTTTCTATTAACTCAATCATAAACTTCCTCCAATCCATTATATTCTAGTTTGTTATTAAGATTAGTATTGTTTTATGCTATAATTATTATAGCATAGTAATTGCAAATAATATCATTAATACAAACTAGAAAACTAACTCCTTTTTTTTAGTACTTATAGAAATAAAACTTTATTAACGGACTATATTATTGGTTAACAATTTACGGTTATTCAACCTGTAACCTGTTAACTATTAGCCTACTTTTAGTTTTAAAAATGTTAATAATTATAAAAGAACAAAATCTTCGATTTAAATAAATCAAGGAAGATTTTGCCTATATCCATTACGGAAATTATATTTTAAATCATCCACAATTTGAATGGTATATAATTTCCTATGGATTATAAAGACTCAATTGATAGGTCAAATTAATATTCTATATTGGAGGGATAATTTTGTCCTTTGCAGGATTTGACAATAATATAATCAATATTATACATAATAATAAGAATGATTCTATTAAAACGGCTAATATTTTAAAAGAAAAACTAACACAAAGAGGCTTTAAAATCGCTGTAGGTTATGACTATAGTGCCGCATTAAATATTTGTATTGGTGGAGACGGTGCTTTTCTTAAAGCTGTTCATAATTATAACTTTCCTGATATACCTTTTATCGGAATAAATACAGGACATCTTGGATTTTTTCAAGAGGTTTCTCCTGATAAAATAGATAACTTTATAGATAATTTAGTTAAAGGCAAATACAAGATTGAAGAAATTTTCCTCGTAGAAGCATTAATTTGCACTAGAACTAGCTGTATTGAATTAATTGGAGTAAATGAAATTGCAATTAAAGGAATAGAATCAAAGACAATTCATCTCGATATATCAATCGATGATGCTTACTTGGAAAGACTTAGTGGCGACGGAGTAATAATATCTACTCCTGTCGGCAGTACTGCATATAGCTATTCTGCTGGCGGAAGTATAGTTCATTCATCCTTAAAAACTCTTCAAATAACTCCTTTAGCCCCTCTCAATTCTAACGTTTATAGAGCATTAACTTCTAGTATAATTGTGCCTGAAAATATGACTATTAAAATTAATCCTGAATACAGATTTGAAAATTCTATTCTAATTGTAGTGGATGGTCAGCAGTATAAATTTGATAATATAGTTGAAATTAACTTTAAATTATCTGACATGACAATAAAAATGCTTACTTTAAAAAGTAAAAACTTTTGGAATAAAATAAAAGAAAAGTTTTTATAAATTATGTATTTAGAAAAAGGCGGCAATGCCGCCTTTGTTATAATAAACTCTCCATTTCATCAAGTAATCTGTTAAATAGTTTAAGAGCATTATCTACAGGTTGTGGTGTAGTCATATCTACTCCTGCCTTTTTAAGTACATTAATTGGATAATCTGAACTACCACTCTTCAAGAAATCAATATATTTGTTTACTGATTCTTTGCCTTCTTTTAGAATTTTCTGTGACAATGCTATAGCTGCAGAAAAACCAGTCGCATATTGATATACATAGAAATTATAATAAAAATGTGGAATTCTTGCCCATTCCATTGCTATCTCATCATCAATAACAATATCTGGCCCATAGTACTTTCTATTCAACTCTTTATACATTCTACATAAGCTATCAGCTGTTAATGACCTTCCGTTTTCAACTTCTTCATGAATTAATTTTTCAAACTCTGCAAACATAGTCTGTCTATAAACTGTCCCTCTAAACTTCTCTAAATAATGATTTAAAAGATATAGCTTTTCATCTTTATTTTTAGCTTTATCAATCATATACTCCATCAGTATAGCTTCATTAACAGTAGATGCAACTTCTGCAACAAAGATACTATAACCACCATATATATAAGGCTGATTTTCTCTTGAATAATAGCTATGTAAAGAATGTCCCAACTCATGTGCTAATGTAAATACGCTGTTTAAATTATCCTGATAATTTAATAGTATAAACGGATATGAATCATATGTTCCCCAAGAATAAGCCCCACTTCTTTTACCTTTATTTTCATAAACATCAATCCATCTTGAGTTGAAGCCTTCCTTAACTATTTCTATATATTCATCTCCTAAAGGTTTAAGCCCTTCTAATACTATTTTCTTTCCTTCTTCATATGGTATTTCCATATCTATATCTTTAACTAGAGGTGTATATAAATCGTACATATGTAATTCATCTAATCCAAGCACTTTCTTTCTTAACTTTACATATCTATGCATCGAAGAAAGGTTATCATGTACTGCTTTAATTAGATTATCATATACATCAACAGGAATATTGTTCACATCAAGGGCAGCTTCCAATGAAGAATTATATTTTCTCACTTTACTATAAAAAATATCTTTCTTTATGTTAGCTGATAATGTTGCATAAAAAGTATTCCTATATTTATTGTAAGTATCATATAGCCCTTTGAATGCATCTTTTCTAACTCTCCTATCTTTGCTTTCCATTAATTTTATGAAATTCCCATGAGTTATAGTAACTTCATTCCCTTTTTCATCTATTATAGTTGGAAACTTTATATCAGCATTATTTAGCATTCCAAATATTGTTTCAGGTGAATTAGCTAATTCTCCAGCTTGTGCAATAATAGCTTCTTCTTCTGGAGAAAGATAATGTTTTTTCCTTCTTACTATTTTTTCAATATGATGTCTATACAGTTTTAATCCTTCAACATTGTCTAAATAATCATTCAAAACACTTTCCTTTATCGAAAGTATTTCTGGCACAATAAAAGAAATACTTTCTTCAACCTCTACCATTAAACTTGTTGCTCTGTCTGCTAAAGCCTGATACTTACCATTTCTTGTATCTTCATCTTCCCTCATTTTTGCATATGTGTAAACATTATTAATCATTCTTAAAATTTTACTTTCTAATTCTAGTACTTCCAATAATACTTTTCCACTTTCCCCCACTTTGCCCTTATATTGCTTAATTTGCTTAATGAGTTTTTTAATAGTTTGAAAGTCTTCTTCCCACTTATCATCGTTTTCATACATACTCTCTAAATTCCATTTGAATTTTTCTTCAATTTCATTCCTTTCCTTAAGTACATTTTTAGTACTAGTCATTAAAAATTCCCCCTTCTCAACTTAATTAAATATACCTAACATTATTTTATACTTTATTAATAAAGTTTACCACTTTTTTCTTATTTATCAACCAAAAAAAGAAAAAAAATGTGTTTGGTATGATGCTAGAACAAGCTCAGCTACTAAGATTTTACTCTTAGTAGCTGTTGTTGTTTTATTCAAAAACCTTAACAAACTTAATAGAATACAAGTCACAAACTATTAAATCATTTGTTTCTGCCTGTCTTAAAACGATATGGTCAATTCCAACTTCTTCCAAAGTCCCCTCTTTATCTACAAACATATTAGTTCCAACTATGAAATCTACTCTAATAAATTTCCCTATTAATGTTTTTAAATATCCTTGTAAATAATTCTTATCAACAATTACTGGTGGCCCAGGTTCTATCTCAAAATCTACTGGATTCTCTATTTGAGGTGGCATACCTACTGGATAACCAGGACAAGGCATAGGCATTATTGGCATTTGTGGCATCATTGGCATCATTGGTTGCATTGGAGTGCTAGGTTTCTTTATATCTTTTGTAACATGATTTGCCTTTCTTCTCAAAATAATCCCTCCTTTTCAAATAAAATAAATTAAGTGTCTTTGTATAACTCAGTTGGTGAATAAAAACAATGTTTTCTTATTCTAGTTCTCAAATTCCCTGTTCCATTCCAAGGGAAAATACCTGGACATGTTGGACTAAATGGATTCATATACCACAGACAATCTCCTATATTATAAACTTTATTACCTGATAAAGCCCAATCTGCAATATCGTAATGTATCTTTTCTGGTGGATTAGCCCAAATTGTCTGAGGGTTAGCTCTACCAGCTATTATGCCTTTAACGCAATCGAATTGTCCTTTCTGATAAATAACTTTTCTTAAATCTCCCTGACATACTCTTTGATACTCTCCATAAGCTACATGAACTCTATTCATTACTACTGTTGCAACTGCCTTCATTCCTAATTCGCCTTCTCCTCCTGCTTCACATTTAATTAGTCTAGCAAACAACTCACGTGTGGAGTATGCCATATTCACACCTCCTTTATGCCTACTGCTACTAATAATATATTTATTAAAAATATAAACTGGCACACGTATTTAATAATTTATTACCAGAAATTTGAGAAATATAGTAAATTTTTAGAGGAATTCTTTCGAAAATGTTTAATAAATATAAATAGAAAATATCAAAGAAAGGAGTTTTAGAAATGCAACAAAAGTTATACCGTTCAACTAGTGATAGAATGATTGCAGGTGTTTGTGGTGGCATAGCTGAATATTTTGATATTGACTCTACTTTAGTTAGATTATTTTGGCTTATATTGGGATTTACTATGGGAATAGGTTTTTTAGCATATATAATATGTGCTATAGTAATCCCTGAATCACCTGTATTTTCACATGAATATAACTATAATAACAAAAATAATACTGATAGAAATAGAATACTGGCAGGTTCAATCTTAATTCTACTTGGAGTCATATTTCTACTTAAAAAGACATTATATTGGATTGATTTCGAAAAGTTATGGCCTATTTTACTCATAATTGCAGGTATATATATAATATATAATCAGAAAGCGAGGGAATGATTTGAAAAATAAAAATTTTACAGTAGGTTTTATATTAATATTTTTAGGCATCTTTTGGCTTTTAGATAACCTTAATATTTTAAATTTTTCTGTTTGGAATATTTTCTTTGACTTATGGCCCGTAATTTTAATTATTATAGGACTAAATTTAATATTTAGAAAAAATAAAATTATTATTATTATTGCTTGGATATTATTTATAATCTTTGCTATATTTTATGGATTTTATTTAGAAAATTCAGATTTAGATGAATTAGAAAATCAAAACATAGTGTTAGAAAAAAAAGATTTTATAACCAATGGTATTTTAGAACTTAAGTTGTTAGCAGGTGATTTTAACTTAAAATCAACAAAAAATGAACTTCTTAATGTTTATACAACTGACCCAAATGTTTACTATGAATCTAATTTTAATAATAATTCAAAAACTGCACAAATTGAATTTAAATACAAAAAGAATAAAAAAATAGTAACTAAAAGAGGTTATAAATACAAATTTAATATTGATGAAAATATAGTCTGGGATATAAATGTCGATATGGGAGCTATAGATGGCTCTTTTGATTTGCAAAGTATCAATTTCCAAAACTTAGATATTGATGCTGGTGCTGGAAGTGTTGATATTTTATTAGGTCAGAAACTTAAAGACTCAAAAGTCGATATTGATATGGGAGCTGGTGATATTAATATAACTATTCCAAGAGATTTAGGGGTTAAAATTAGATTCGATGGTGGTGTAAAACATAGTAATCTGAAGAATCTTAATTGGATACATAAAAACAATTATTATATATCTCCTAATTATGATAATGCTGATAAAAGAATTTATATAGCTGTTAATATAGGTGCAGGTAATCTTAATATTAAATATGAATAAAATCAAAGCCCCATCTTTTTTAGATGGGTCTTTTCTTATTCCATTATAATTCTTATTGTATCTGTAAATACTAGGTGTTAAAATAACAATGGAAGATTACATAAGAAGGGAGATACAAATGAAAAATTATAGTACATTTGACATACTAGGTCCTATTATGATTGGCCCTTCAAGTTCTCATACAGCAGGTGCCGCAAGGCTAGGTAAAGTTGCCATGGAAATAGCAGGTAATGATTTTGAAGCTGTAACTTTTTATTTACATGGGTCTTTTGCAAAAACATACAAAGGGCATGGTACTGATAGAGCTTTAGTTGCAGGCGTTTTAGGCATGGAGCCTTATGATGAAAGATTGAAAAATTCTCTTAATATAGCAAAAGAAAAAGGGATAAAAATCAGATTTGTTGAAACTGATTTAGGATATGAACACCCTAATACAGTAAAAATAGTATTTTATATGAAAGATGGCAGAAAAATAGATGTAACTGGTTCATCTATAGGTGGTGGTAGTATTATCATTACTAATATCAACGGATATAATGTTGAATTCTCTGGCATGTATCCTACTCTAGTAATTAAACATATAGATAAAAAAGGTATTATAAGTAAAGTTACTACAGTTTTAGCTAAACATGATATTAATATTGCAACTATGAAAGTAAATAGAAAAACAAAAGGAAAAGAAGCTTCCATGATTATTGAAACTGACCATGAAATTAATCCGATAGTTATTGAAGAACTACAAAACATAAAAGAAATTACTAATGTAAAAGCAATTAATCCTATAAAGAAGAGGTGTTAAAATGTTCAATACTGGTGAAGAATTGCTCAAAATAGCAAATGAAAAAGGACTTAAACTTTGGGAAATTATACTAGAAAATGAAGCCCAAGTTTCGGAAATAGACAAAAAAGAATTAAGAAATAGAATGAAAGAAAATCTTATAGTAATGAAAGAAGCTTCAACACGCGGTTTAGAAAATGATATTAAATCTATAAGTGGTCTTATAGGTGGAGATTCTAAAAAAGTTGAAAATTATAGAAAAAGCAAAAAAACTTTATGTGGAGACGTCATAAACAAAGCTATGGCAAGAGCATTATCTTGTTCTGAAGTAAATGCTGCTATGGGTAAAATTGTAGCCGCTCCTACTGCTGGTTCTTGTGGAATAATACCTTCTGTTATTTTTACAGCTGCAGAAGTTTTAAACGCAAATGAAGAAGATATTATAAATGCTCTTTTTACTGCTGCAGGTATAGGTCAAATTATTGCTAAAAATGCAACAATATCAGGTGCAGAAGGTGGATGCCAAGCTGAATGTGGAGCTGCATCTGCTATGGCAGCAGCTGCAGTTGTTGAAATGGCTGGAGGAACACCAGAAATGTCCTTACATGCAGCAGCTATTGCTATAAAAAATATTCTAGGACTTGTATGCGATCCAATTGCCGGTTTAGTAGAAGCACCATGTGCTAAAAGAAATGCTTCAGGTGCAGCAAATGCATTAATTTCTGCCGATTTAGCTCTTGCTGGTGTCAAAAGTATAATACCTTTTGATGAAGTTGTAGAAGCTATGTATAATGTAGGAAGAGCTCTTCCTGTTGAATTGAGAGAAACTGCATTGGGAGGTCTTGCTGCAACCCCTACTGGCAAAAAGTTAATGAAAGAAATATTAAAATGAATTAAAAAAACCTTGATTTGCCAAGCAAATCAAGGTTTTTTAGTTGAATTAATTTTCAAAATTCCAAACTCTTAAATTTCTCTTTCTCATCTCGTTTTTCTCTTTAGCAGAAGCGCCCCAATTATAGTTATATATAGCCCCTTCCCATTCACCATACATTGGGTTAGGTAGTACTATAAACTTTGTACCAAAGTAGTCTTTATACTCATCAGTAACTGCGAATCTATCTTGTATAGATTTTTTCTCGAAAACTTCTGAAAAATCGTTTAGATTATCGCCCATAAGTAAAACTATTCTATAATTCTCATCTACTTTCTCTCTTCTTGCTTTTTTGCTAGATTCTGCAGTTCTAAGCATTATATGCTCTTTATCAGCAAATGGGAATCCCTTTTCCTTCAAATTCTTCAATGTACCTTCAAAACCTACCATTTTTCTATTTGAAATATAGAAAACTTCTACTCCTTTATCTGCAGCATAGTTTAAAAATTCTACCGCTCCTGGGATAGGTTCTGCAATTCCTTCTGCCATCCATGGATTCCAAGTTTTTGATGAATATCCGTAATCTTTTCCAATTAAATGTGCTTCATATGCGCTATTATCAAGAACTGTTTCGTCTATATCTACAATAATTGCTCTCTTCTCAGTTGAAGTATTAGTAGCTAAATCATTATCTAATATCATTTTTGCAAGATTGAAAGCTTGATAACATAATGCTCTATATTCAGCTGAATTTTGAACCCAAGAAGTAGCCATTACTAACTGTTCATTTAAGTCTTTTGTAGTATAATCCGTTAATACTATCTTATCACCAGGAAATATTAAATGAGGATTTTTTAATTTATTAATTTCTGCTAACTTTTTCCAATCCAATCCATATTGTTTTGCTATTTTACCTAGTGTATCACCAGGTTTTACAATATAAACATCACTTCCAGCTATCGCAAGAGCATTTACACCAACTAAAGCAATAGCCATTAATAATACAATAGCAGTGCTTAATACTTTTTTTCTGTTCCTAAACATTAAAAAACCTCCTTATAGTTATTTTCGAATTATAAATATGTATAATAATTCTACATTTATATACAATATTCTACATTTATATAATTTTCCCTTCTTTATTTTGTTTAAATAATTTTAATATTTCCTATTATTAAACACTTTATTTTTTAGAAATTATAAAAATTAATTTCCTATACTGACATTAAATTATTAGAATGGGTTACAAAGATAAACACAGAAATTCCTACTCATTATAGAATAATTTATAATGATGCTATTGAATTTTTAATAGATATAGAACCTTATCTAGTTATTCACAAAAAAGCTAGAGCAAAACTTATAATAGAGAAATATAAAAAAGCCTTTGATTTACATTTTAATGTAAATCAAAGACTTTCTTTACTGGTGGAGGCGGTGGGAGTCGAACCCACGTCCGAAAGCACTTCGTCAAGAGCTTCTCCGAGCGCAGTTGCTGTATTATATTTCGCCAAGAATGACGCCCAGCAACAGGCTTCATCCTCGGCTATCTCCAATTAATCTACTATAGGTCGGAGAACCCCTATAGCAGTTCCCTGCAGTCTATGACACTTACACTCTAATAGGCAGGTCTATTAGAGGAAGCGGCCGCGTATTTCCTTACGCAGCTAAAGCGTAATTATCGTTTGCGTTTATTTTTAGATGCCACTTTTAACGTTGCTTGGCGACAACGGCTCGCTACTCTTGACTCCATGCCCCCGTCGAAACCATATTCGCCCCCATGATATCGACAGAACTTACTTCTTATCTGTTAATAATTATACTTTGCACTTAAATGTTTTTGTATCCTTCTTTCAGCATCTCTCTTAGCAATATCATGTCTTTTATCGTATAATTTCTTTCCTTTAGCTATTGACAATTCCAATTTTACTAGTCCATTTTTTATATATATGCTTAAAGGTATCAAAGAATAACCCTTTTGTGTAGTATAGCCAATTAACTTATTTATTTCTCTTTTATGAAGCAATAATTTCCTTTTTCTCAACGGGTCGGTATTGTAAATATTACCCTGCTCATAAGGGCTTATATGCATATTATTAATAAATACCTCGCCATTTTCTACAACAGCATAGCTATCCTTAAGATTAACTTTGCCTTGTCTTATTGATTTTACCTCCGTACCTGTTAAAACAATACCTGCTTCAAATGTTTCTTCAATAAAATAGTCATGCCTTGCCTTTTTGTTTCTTGCGATTATTTTTATATTATTACCTTTTCCCATATTTACCACCACATTATATTTAGTGCGAAAGTAATTATAGCATATATATATTTTTTTGTCAATATCCCTCACTTTTTGGATTGTGCCAAACTACTGTAAATTTTTAAAGGATAGAAAATTTCCGAATTTTATAAATTTATTATTTTTTAACTATATCGGATAGACTACTAACCACTTTCGCCTAAATGTAATGTTTGCCGAATAATATGGATTAAGTTAATGTCTTTGATTTCTAACTATCACGGATTCAGCAATGAATTTTAATTTATATTTTTTTCCAATATAATGTGTTACCACTTATCATTAGCTCAAATCTGCCTTTCTTATATAAAAAACTAAGATAGGCCATTGTTACTGTATTCATTAAATAATACTGTTGAATGCTTTTTATTTCTATTTTATAATGATTACATAACTCCCTCAGAATTTCCTCAGTTGTTTTACTTCCTCTAATATTATGTATAAGATACTTCTCAACATCTTCAATTATTTTCAGATTAGCAATAGCTAAATCTAAAATGTTATCTAATGGTTTTGCATGACTAGGAACATAAAACTTATACTTGCTTTCTTTAAGAAAATTTAAAGTTTTTTTCTGTTTGTCTATATCTACACAAAATGGAATTTTGTGTTTTTTTAATGTATCCTTTGAAATGATAGAATCAGCACAAAATAGAACATTCTCAACTCCTATTCCAATCTGGTTAGGCGAATGGCCTGGTAATCGGACAATTTTTAACTCTATTTTATCAAAGAATAATTTACTTTCATTATTTTTTATAACGTAGTCAACTCGAGATGGTCTTGCCATCAAAAACTTATTTTTTAAATCTTTAATAGGACTTGCACCAGAAAAGAAATAAAAAGGCTCTAAATAAGAATATTGTATTATTCCTGCTTCTATTTCAGGGGCATAAATCTTTGCGCATGTCTTTTCTTTTAAATAAGCATTTCCTCCACAATGATCTGCATGTGAATGTGTATTTATTATTGCTTTAAGATAAAGACCATAATTTTCTAAAGCTTTTAATATCTTTATTCCAGTATCATCATCTAAACCACTATCTATTAAAATTACCATTTTACCATCACGAATAACCCCTATATTTGCTGGGTTTGGAATAAAATAAACTTTTTCAGTTATTTGTCTCAATTCCATTTTATCACCTCAAACTAACACATAGCAATGCGACATTTTTGGTTCTTGTTTACCTTCAATTATCTCTAATGTTAGATTCCCACTTTTTATAACTTTTGTTTTCGTTAAATCTATTGTTTTAACATAGATTCTAACTTTGTCCTTCAAAAGATACAACTAGGTATTGTCAAAAGTTTTAATATTCTTTTCACGTTTAGTAAGTTTTGTTGAGTTTGATAAATATTGATTGATTATAATTCTTAAAAATTTACGAAGATAATTAGTCTTATTAAATTATTAGGTTGTTAAGTAAATATTGCTTACTTTTTTATCATTGTATAACAATAAAATACAATTGTAAATACTATTTCTAATTTTTCATTTAATTAGTATATAAATTCTAAAAATAGTAATAACAAAAAGCCGATAAAAAAAATATTAGGCTTAACTTTAAATGCTAAGCCTAATAATCTTTACTCTACAAATATAAAATCAATTTCTCTTTTATCTATATCTGCTTTCATTACTTTTACTTTTCCAACTACATCTATTTTATAAGTCTTTTTAGTTCTTTCACCAATAAAACTATGATTAAACTCATCATATATATATAATAATCGTCAACTAAAGTACTTATATGAACTAAACCCTCTACAGTGTTATCTAACTCTACAAAAATACCGAACGACATAACACCAGATATTATACCCTCGTAAATTTCGCCAAGTCTTTCTGACATATATTCTACTTTCTTCAAATCTTCAGTTTCCCTTTCAGCTTCATCTGCTATTCTCTCTCTTATATCGTACCTCATTGAGTAATGCTCAATATTCTATTAGGCTTTTGTATGTCTATTTCTTTAACTATTTTATTATTTTCTAATACATATATTTTATTATTAAGCCAGCTACTTACTAATAACTTACCATTATGAAAAGATAAATCATTAGGGGAACTTATACCTGTAATTTTATTCACCATCTTTCTTGTTAAAGGATCAATTACTGATATTACATCACCTTCATTATTATCGATATTTAAATGTATTACATATATATATTCTTTTCCTTTTATTGTAGCCTTACAAACTTTATATCTATATTTAGAGCTTACTTTTATCTTATCTATTAGCTTACCTTTTTTATAATCTATTACATATACATATGGTTCATCTAATAAAGTAGAAACTGCATATATAAGATTGTTACCTATAAACTCCATTGATGTTATTTTAGGTTTAAACGAAATTGTTTTTATTATAGAATCATTTTCTAAATCAATAACATCAAGTTTCCAATCTCCACCTGTTACTCCCCATGCGCTAACTATCATTTTATTATCATCTGTAAAAACTATATCTTCAATACAATTATTATATTTAATATGTTTTACAACAGTATCATTAACTGTATCAATAACTGTAATACCATTTTCTTCTTGTGATGTAATTTTACAAGCATACCATATATAAGCTTTTTTATTGTATTTATTATATCTTACCTTATCTGGAAGAGTATATTCTAATATTATCTCATTTTGCACTTTTCCATCTTTAAATACTTTTATCTTTTTTCCAACATTGTTTGCATAACCATAAATTGGTACATACACTTTGTTTTTTTCTCCAATCGCCATGTCATAAGCACCATTTAGCTTTGTTTGTTCTACCACATCATATGTATCATTTGCTAAATAGTACATTTTATAGGTTGATAGAACATATAAACCTGCTCCTGTTTTGCTATCATATGAACTCGCCACATTACTATGTTTAATTTTCATCGTAACCATAAATGTCGAAATAATAATTAATATTATTATAACTGATATTCTTTTTCTAATTTTGCTCAAATTATCACCACTTTACTTTAAAAATAATATTAATTTGCAAATTCAAAAATTACTGTATCAGTATCACTATAAATATTATCTGGGAAACAAAAGATACCGCTATCTCCATCTATATCTACATTTGTGATTTTATTCCATCCTTTCCAAGGCAGTTTTGTACAATACCACGAACTTTCATCATTTTTACCTGAAAGCTTATATGGTTTCCCTAACTGCTGCTTAAGATAATCTACTATAGCATCGGTAGCATATTTTCTTTGATCAGGTAAATCTATTTTGTAATCCACATATAATCCTATTGCTTCATCATATCCATGATATTTAGATTTTGATTCCCATATTACACCTTCACCTATTTGAGCAGATATAAACTTATCTTCTTCTTCTACAAATATTCCTCCATGTCTATAATATCCATAAGGACAAAAACCATCATGGACTAAAATAATATCTCCATCCATAAAGTATGTATAATCTATATTATTAGACCCCGTAGGTTCTCCAATACCTATATTCATATCAAAATTAAAACCATTATTTTCTCTTAAATTACAGTTAATTATATCATTTCCTATAGCTTTTATAATGTTTTGTGTTTTTTTGGTATTAAAGTCTCTGATATCTGATAAAGCTAGTATTTTATTTTTATTTTGCTGATAATATTTACTAATTTTGTCATCAAGTTTTTCTAAAACTTTGTTTTTTTTGAACTCTTTTGCTTGTTGAATTTTTAATTTTAATTTATCACTATATGAACATTCTAATTTGCTATCTTGAGCAAAAGTTATTAATGTAGAAGGTAAAAATAAAAAACATATCACAAAAAATATTACAAATTTTTTCATAAATAATTTCCTCCTTGCATAATATAGTTTGTAAAACACTTCAAAATAAATATCTTATCTAATAGTTTTCACATACCTACTCACCTCCTCAGACACGTTTCAAACAGCTAGTTGCAAAATTTTGCAACTTTAAAAATAAGATATTTATTCAGATTTATTTCAAAACATCCCACTTCGTCAAACATTTTTGAATTTTACAAAAATTAATGTTCAAAATAAAACACAATCTAACAGAAAGAAGAAAACTTCTAGAGTTTTCTAGTATGCATATACTTTTAGTAATTTCTTTAATAAATTTAACAATGAAAATATCTTCTTAAAACTTTTGTTTCTGCTTTTATTACGTAAAATAATTAATCTTATTAAATTATTAGGTTATTAAGTAAGTAGTACTTGCTTCTTATTATAATACAACAAAAAAACAATTGTAAATATTTTCTTCTAATTTTTCATTTAATTAGTGTATAAGCTCTAAAAATGGTAATAATAGAAGCCAAGATTCTTATGTTTAGTATCCTAACTTTTATAATAATATTCATTTAAAATCTCAAACAAAATCATAACTGCTTGCACAATTTGCAAAAATGCTTCTAATATTCCTGAATCAAATTGCGTTTTATACCCTAGCATAATTTTCTTTATTTCTTCACTACTAAATTCATGAGGTCTATATATTCTAAGCAAGCATACTAGATAATACCTGCCTCAACTATTAACAAAAAGCCGATAAAAAAAATATTAGGCTTAACTTTAAATGCTAAGCCTAATAATCTTTACTCTACAAATATAAAATCAATTTCTCTTTTATCTATATCTGCTTTCATTACTTTTACTTTAACTACATCTCCTATTTTATAAGTCTTTTTAGTTCTTTCACCAATAAAGCTGTGATTAAACTCATCATATATATAATAATCGTCAACTAAAGTACTTATATGAACTAAACCCTCTACAGTATTATCTAACTCTACAAAAATACCGAACGGCATAACACCAGATATTATACCCTCGTAAATTTCGCCAAGTCTTTCTGACATATATTCTACTTTCTTCAAATCTTCAGTTTCCCTTTCAGCTTCATCTGCTATTCTCTCTCTTATAGATGATTGCTCTGCTACATAAGGTAATTTCTTCTTTAGTTTCTCAATTTTACTTCCTTTCAATTCACCATTTATAAAAGCTTTTATTATTCTATGAATCTGTAGGTCTGGATATCTTCTTATAGGTGAAGTGAAATGACAGTAATATCTTGCTGCTAATCCAAAATGACTATCAGGTTCAGCACTATATCTAGCTTTCTTTAATGATCTAAGCATTAATGTATTTATTACTGTCTCTTCCTTAGTACCTTCTACTTTTTTAAGCAGATTTTGAAGTTCTTTCGGATGAATTTGTTGAATACCCTTTAGATGATATCCAAAATTATGAATAAATTTATTAAATTCATTAATCTTTTCTTCATCTGGATCTTCATGTATTCTATATACAAATGGAATTTGTGACCAATACATATATTCTGCTACCGTTTCGTTACAAACAAGCATGAACTCTTCAATAATTCTATTTGCTATTCTTCTTTCTGCTTTCTTAATATCTATAGGTTTTCCATTTTCATCTAAAATGATTTTTGCTTCATCAAAATCAAAATCTATGCTACCTCTGTTTTCTCTTTTTTTCCTCAATATATTACACAATTCCTCCATAGCCTTTAAATCTTCTAGAATATGGCTATACCTTTTCTTCAATTCCTCATCATCATTTTCTAAAAGATTTGAAATATCTGTGTAAACTAATCTTTCTTTACTTTGTATAATACTTTCCACAATTTCATGGTCTATTACTCTACCTTGTTTGTCAATTTCCATAAAAACACTTAAAGTAAGTCTAGGAACTCCTGGGTTTAAACTACAAACACCATTTGACAATTTCTTAGGAAGCATTGGAATAACTCTATCAACTAAATATACACTTGTACCTCTCTTTAAAGCTTCTTTATCTAAATGGGACTTTTCTTTTACATAATAAGATACATCAGCAATATGAACTCCTAATTTGAAATTCCCATTATCCAATCTTTCAATTGATACTGCATCATCTAAATCTTTGGCATCTATTCCATCTATAGTGAAAATGTTTTTATCTCTTAAGTCTAAACGTCTATTTATCTCTTCTTCCGGAATTTCTTCAGGTATATTATCAGCTTCTTTTAAAACCTTTTCAGGAAACTCTTCTGTAAGACCATATTTTTTAATTATTGCCAATATATCTGTCCCTACATCACCTTTATAACCTAATATTTCTATTATCCTACCTTCAGGATTTCTCCTTTTTTCAGGCCATTTAGTAATTTCAACAACAACTTTTTGATTTGTCTTAGCACCATTTATTTCTGACTTTGGAATAAATACATCCATATTTATCCTGTTATCGTCAGGAACTACAAATCCAAAATGTTTACTTTTTTCAAATGTTCCTACTATTGTCTTATTAGCTCTTTCAAGTATCCTTATAATTTCTCCTTCTTCACTCTTACCTCCAAAACCTCTACTTATTATTCTTGCTATAACTCTATCTCCATGTAGTGCTCCATTTAAATCTTGTGAAGCTATAAAAATATCTTTAATATCCTTATTATCAGGCACTACAAAACCATATCCTCTAGGATGTCCCTGCAAAGTACCTACAATTAAATTCATACGCTCAGGTACACCATATCTGTCATTTCTAGTTTTAACAATCATACCTTCCTTCTCCATTGCATCTAACAGCTTGTAAAAATCGTTTATTTCATTATCTGCAATTCCAAATACCTTTACAAGCTCTTGTTTAAGCATTGGCTTATATGCTTCTTCTCTCATAAATTGTATAATTTTCTCTTTTGTACTCATAACACGATACCTCCAAACTATTACAATTCTAATTCTTTTGAAATTTCTTGCATAGAACTTAAGCCTATTTCAATAAATTCTTCTAACTCTAAACCTAATTCTTTACAAGCAGCTATTTGTTCCCTATTTGCACCTTTTGCAAAAGACTTTTCTTTAAACCTATTTAACACAAATTTCACATCAATTTTATTTAATTTCTTTTCAGGTGATATTAAAGCTGCTGCAACTATTAACCCCGTTAATGGGTCGCTTGAATATAATGCTTTATCCATTAAACTATTTCTTTTTAAGCCATGCATATCATTATGCGCCTTTACTGCATAGACGATATCGTCATCATAACCTAGCTTCTCTAACATTTCTGCACCAATTAAACTATGCTTTTCTGGATTCTTAGCTGTCTTTTCATAATCTATATCATGCAGTAGTCCCGCAATCCCCCATTTTTCTTCATCTTGTTTTAGCTTTCTTGCTAATCCTTTCATAACTGCTTCTGTAGCTAACATATGTTTAATTAAATTCTTATTTTTAACATTAGCATTTACATGTTTTAAAGCTTCTATTCTATTCATCTTAACTACCCCCATTCAAATTTTTATAAGTTTATTTCAACTAAGAATTTTTTAATTTCATTAAATACTTTTTCTCTTTCTAAATCTAAAGTTACTAAATGACCACTTTCTTTTAAATATAATAATTTTTTAAGCTGAGAACCGACTTTCTTAAAAATATATTCTGCACTTTCATATTTTACAGTTTTATCATTTTTAGATTGAATTATAAGTATTGGAGATTTAACTTTTTTCAATCTTCTCTTAGTAATTCTGATTAATTTTAATAGATGAGGAATTGCAGCTACTGGTGTTCTATCATAACTTATACAGTAATCTTTTACATCTTCAAATTTTCTCTCAGGTTTTGGTATGTATTTTTTAAAATATTTAATTATCCTTGCAAAATACACCTTTTTATTTACTATTTTTATAGGTGCAGCAATACTTACTACTGCATCTACATTAAACCTTTCTGCTAAATTAAGTGCTATTATTCCACCCATAGATAATCCAATTATAACTACCTTATTACATTTATGCATCAAATCTATCAATTCCATTTCTGCTGATGATAGCCAATCTTTCCAAGTAGTTTTTTCCATATCTTCTACTGTTGTTCCATGCCCTTTAAGTAATACACCTTTCACCGTATAACCTTGTTTATGAAGAAATTCTCCTAACAGCTTCATTTCTGCTGGAGAACCTGTAAAACCGTGAATTAACAGACATCCAATATCATTTCCTTTAAAATAAAATGCCTTAGCATTATCGTGTAAATATTTCATTTTCAACACCAACCTCTAATTCGTTTCTACCTTATATTACAATATTATAACATATTTTATTTGCTTAAATTAAAATTTAAGCAAATAATGGCTAATAACTATCAGCTAAAAAAAATAATTGGGACAAACTAAAGTCCCAATTATAATTAGTTCTATATTTTCCCATCTTTGTTTTGAAAATCTATTTTATTAAACAAATTGACATCATAAGAATACATATTTTTATTTTTTTCTTCATGACTCTTTATTGCAATTTCTATTAGTTCATCTATAAGTTCTTTAAACGATATACCCTTTGGCTCCCATAAATAATAAGCTATTGAACCAGGCATTGTATTAATCTCATTTACATATATATTATTTTTATCATCCAATAAAAAGTCAATTCTTGCTATACCTCTGCAGTCAATTGCCATAAAAGCTTTTTTCGCTAATTCTTCTATTTTAACTCTAATATCATCTGGTATATTTGCTGGTATTATTCTCCTGCCATTTTTAGTTCCTTTAGTATTGCTCTTAATATACTTATCTTCAAATGATAATAATTCTTTCCATCCAACTGGCTCTTCACAAACTGAAGTTTTCAATTTATCATCATATCCAATAACTGAACAGTTTATTTCTCTAGGCTTTTCTACTCCTTTTTCTACAATTATCTTTCGATCATACCTAATAGCTACTTCTACTGCTTTTATTAAATCTTCTCTATTTTTAGCTTTAGAAATTCCAATACTTGAACCTAAATTAGCAGGTTTCACAAAAACTGGATATCCTAATGTCTTTTCTATTTCTTCAATTAATTTTTCTTTATCTTCCCATCTACTTCTATAAAACCACATATAGTCAACCATTGGCAACTCATATGATTTAAAAACAGATTTCATCATAACTTTGTCCATTCCAACAGACGAAGCTAATACACTACCTCCTACATAAGGTATATTCATTAATTCAAATAACCCTTGTAATGTACCATCTTCTCCATTAGTTCCATGAACTGCTGGAAAGATTACATCTAATGTTTCTAAAATTTTCTTGCTAAAAAAATTAGTTTTCTCTGGATGAGAGTATATTTTATGATTATTGTATTTCGGAGTTATAACTACCTCTTTAATATTTCTAAAATCTTTGTTTTTGAAGTTTTCGAATTTGCTTAATGAATCACCAATAAGCCATTTACCTTCTTTGTCTATATAAATCGGTATAACTTCATATTTTGATTTATCAATATTTTCTATAACTTGTAATCCTGTTATGACAGACACTTCATGCTCAACACTTCTTCCACCAAAAACTACGCCTACTCTTTTCTTCATAAAAAACCCTCCTAAACTAAATAGATAACTATTCGCTATAAGTATCTGGTAAATCATTCTCAAATAAAACTACATCACCAGGTTTCACTAGCTCCTGTAATTTTACGGTAGCTTCGTTCAATGTACTAACCACAAAAATCTTATCTTTGCTATAATTCATTTCTCTTAATCCTTCAAAAATCGGTTTTGTTCTATTTTTCCCTATAAGAATTACATAATCGCATACATTAGCTATATTCTTACCAAACTCTTTATTAGCTTCAACTTCTTGCTCTCCTAATTCAATCATTCCAGGGGTTACTATTATTTTTCTTCTATCTTTAAACTGATTAATTACATCAAGTGCCGCTTTTGCTCCTACAGGATTAGAATTAAATGCATCGTCAATAACAATAACTCCAGTACCTGGATTTATCAGTTGTAATCTATGTGGAACGGGTTCTACTTTTTCTATTCCTCTAGCTATCTCCTCTAACGTTAATCCTAAAGCTTTAGCAACAGCAGCGCCTGCAAGCAAATTTTGTATATTATGTTTACCAAGTAGTTTTGTTCGACATTTAACAGAATTTCCTTCTCTATCATTAAGTATGAAGGTTGAACCAAATTCGGATATTTCTAAATCTGTTGCATAAATATCTAATTTCTCAATATCTTCCAT
Source organism: Caloranaerobacter longqiensis (assembly GCF_050286925.1). Classification (NCBI taxonomy): domain Bacteria; kingdom Bacillati; phylum Bacillota; class Tissierellia; order Tissierellales; family Thermohalobacteraceae; genus Caloranaerobacter; species Caloranaerobacter longqiensis. The sequence continues at coordinate 85,431 of NZ_JBFWFX010000004.1, read as the reverse complement.
TCCATATAATATCTTTTCCTTAAAAGTTTTATCAGCAAGTTTTCTAATATATTTATTATCATAATTAAAAATCGCAATACCTTCTGGTGGCAGTTCTTCAATTAATTCATACTTTGTTTTCATTATATTTTCTACATTTTTAAACGTTTCTAAATGAGTAGGACCTATAGCTGTTAAAACTCCTATTTTAGGATTTGCAAGCCTAGCTACTTCCTTAATATCACCTATATTTCTTGCCCCCATCTCCACAACAAAAACTTCATACTCATCGGTCAAATCATTATTAATAACTTTACTAATACCCATTGGAGTATTATAACTTTCAGGTGTTTTTAATACTTTATACTTTTCTTGTAAAATCGTCGATGTTATAAATTTCGTACTAGTCTTTCCAAAACTTCCCGTGATACCTACAATTTTCAAATCTTTAAAAGTTCTTACTTTGTTGTAAGCTTTATTATAATAATATTTATTAATCTTCTTTTCTATTGGAGCTACTAATATATTAGCCAATATCATATTATATGGTTCAAAATAATGTATAGTGCTTAACAATAATAAAGCTAAAGGATAAGTATAATACTTTTCATAAGGTAGCATTATTAGTATAACAGTTGCTATCAAAATTTCAATTCCTATTACTATGAAGTTTGAAACAAATAGCCTTTTTGCCCTTTTAGTAAATACTAATTCTTTTTTCGCTTTCTCTTTTTTAAATTTAATTGAATCAGCTATACCACCTATCCAAAGTAGAATATATATGATTGTAAAAATCTCATTTTTAGCAATAATTGAAGCAATAATGCAGATAATTGTAGCATTCACAATACCGAAAAAAATATATTTTAATTTCCTAGGAAAAGCTTTATAACTAAATTCGTTAATCCACTTTTTAAAGTTATTATTTTTATATCCTTCAAGTTGAATCATATGTAAGAAATATTTACTTCTATGATATATGGCAAAAATCCAAACCCCTAAACTTATTACCAAAAATATATCACTCATTTAATTCACTCTCCTCTAAGAACTTATCAACAATTACTATAAATCTATTATATTGATCAAGATATGAAAAATGTCCTGCATTTTTCAAAACAACTAGACCACTATCTTCAATTTCCTTTTCCATAATTTTACCCATATAAACAGGGGTTGCTTCATCATTTTCACCCCATATCAGTAAAGTAGAAGCTTTTATTCCTCTAAGTAGAGGTTTTAAATCTTCATTCACAACCTTTACTAAGATCTTTCTCATATCTCCAGCTTGTTGATAATCTTTAGAACCAAATTTCCTATAGAACCTTTCCATAGCTTTTTCTTTATCTTTCCAGAAAAATAACAATCTGTATAAAAACTTCAAAGTCTTAAAAGTATAAACTTTAATATAATACTTCAAAGTTCTCTTCGGTATTAACCCAGCGCTATCAACTAATATCATTTTTTTTATGAGTTCAGGATATTTATTAGCTAAAACTATTGAAACTCTACCTCCAAAAGAATGTCCTATTAATATAACTTCTTTCATATTCATTTTGTCAATAAACTTTTTTGTCAGCCTAGCATAATCATATACTCCCCATACTTCGTTAGGTTGCTGACTTTCGCCAAACCCTGGAAAATCTATTGCATAAACTCTAAATCTATTTTTTAAATGATTAAAAACTGGCAGAAAACTATCTATATTTCCGCCCCATCCATGCAATAGAAGTATGTTCTTCCCTTCTCCTTCACACTTATAATTTATTGTTAAACCATCAATGTTTATTTTCATCTATATCACCCTACTGTTTTATTTAAAAAATTTTGTTATAATCCATAGAATATTATATATTTTAATTTATTTAAATCAAAGATTTTGTTTTATTACATATTATTATATTAATCCAATTAATTATAACTAATTACTTATTTAAGTATACCAAAACTTTTTATATTAGTCGATAGCCAAAACTTCACTAAAAAAACCCTTCTCTAAAAGAGAAGGGTTTTTGGCTAGAATAAATTAAGTATTAAACCACCAAATTTTAAGAATAATGGTGCGAATACTAAAGCAACGATAGTCATAAGCTTAATTAAGATATTTATAGATGGTCCTGAAGTATCTTTGAATGGATCTCCAACAGTATCTCCAACAACTGCTGCTTTATGAGCTTCACTACCTTTTCCACCATGGTGTCCTTCTTCTATATACTTCTTAGCATTATCCCATGCACCACCTGCGTTAGCCATAAGTATAGCCATAAGTACACCTGATACTAATGCTCCAGCTAAAAGACCTCCTAGAGCTTCTGTTCCTAATATTATTCCTGTTAAAAGTGGAGCAAGTACTGCTAATAAACCTGGAACCATCATTTCTCTTAATGCAGCAGCTGTACTGATATCAACACATCTCTTATATTCTGGTTTAGCTTTACCTTCCATGATACCAGGTATAGTTCTAAACTGTCTTCTAACTTCTTCTATCATACTAAATGCAGCTTTACCAACTGCTTCCATAGTTATTGCTGAGAATAAGAATGGCAGCATACCACCTATTAATAAACCTGCAATAACTGTTGGTTTTGTTAAGTCTATACTAGATAAGTTAACTGCTTGAGTATATGAAGCAAATAAAGCTAATGCTGTAAGAGCTGCTGAACCTATCGCAAATCCTTTACCTATAGCAGCTGTAGTATTTCCTACTGCATCTAGTTTATCAGTTATATTACGTACTTCTTTTGGTAATTCACACATTTCTGCAATACCACCAGCATTGTCTGCTATTGGTCCATAAGCGTCAACCGCAATTGTCATACCAGCAGTTGATAACATACCTACTGCAGCTAGAGCAATACCATATAAACCGTGACTTGCACTAGCAGCTCCACCACTAGTATAGAAAGCAACTAATATACCTATAGCTATAACTAAAATTGGAAGAGCTGTTGATAACATACCTACAGCTAAACCACTAATAATGTTTGTCGCGCTTCCTGTTTCTGATTGGTCTGCAATTTTTCTTACCGGTTTAAAGTCACCTGAAGTATAGTATTCTGTAAGTTGTCCTATAATAATACCTACGATTAAACCAGTTACTATTGCTGCAAATGGTTTAAGTGAACCAAGTAAAGAATTACTTAAGAAAAATGCAACTACTATTGTAATTATTCCACTAACATAAGTACCCATTTTTAAAGCTTTATGTGGATCTGAATCTTCTTTTCCTCTAACAAAGAATGTACCAATAATAGATGCTACTATACCTGTACTTGCTAAAAGTAATGGATATAATGCACCATTTACATCAAAAGCTAATAATCCTAATGTAATTGCTGAAATTATAGAACCTACATATGACTCAAATAAGTCAGCCCCCATACCTGCAACGTCTCCAACATTGTCCCCAACGTTATCAGCGATAACAGCAGGGTTTCTTGGGTCGTCTTCAGGTATACCTGCTTCTACTTTACCAACCAAGTCTGCTCCAACGTCTGCAGCCTTAGTATAAATTCCTCCACCAACACGACCAAATAGAGCTATTGATGATGCCCCTAAACCAAAACCTGTAATTACTGCAGGGTCTTTAAATATTAAATATAAAGAACCAACTCCTAATAAACCTAATCCAACAACTGCCATTCCCATAACTGCTCCACCTGAGAATGCAACATCTAAAGCCTTGTTCATTCCTGACTCTTTTGCTGCATTTGCAGTCCTTACATTCGCTTTAGTAGCAACTCTCATTCCAAAGAATCCTGCTAAAGCTGAAAATACTGCACCTACAATGAAACAAATAGCTGTATACCAACCTATACCTATTCCTAAAATTATAAATAGTATTGCAACGAAAATTACAAGTGTTTTATATTCCCTTGATAAAAATGCCATAGCTCCTTCCTGTATGTAGGAAGATATTTCTTTCATCCTCTCAGTTCCAACATCTACTTTATTGATTGAAGCTGCTTTGTAATAAGCAAAAATTAACGCTATAACCCCAATTATAGGCACTATTATATTCAATTTAATACCTCCTTTATTTAATTTTTACTGTAAAGCTGCAAGTACTAATGCAGATAATATGAAAATAGCAGCTGAAATACTAGTAACCTTACTTAGCATTCCTTCATAAGTTCTCCCTTTATTTTTTCCCCATATACTTTCAGCACCGCCAGCTATAGTTCCTGATAAGCCAGCACTTTTACCAGATTGTAATAATATACTTGCTATTAAAATCAAACTTGAAACTAAAATTAGTATAGTAAATAGTATTTTCACCCTTACACCTCCCCACCTAATAATTAACAAAGCTATTTTAACATAGGATATTAATAAAATCAATAAATTTGTTAAAATAAATAAGGGTAGCAGCTATCTACCCTTATTATTGGCAAAAATTTCTTTTATATTCACTACTAAAATAATTATTTAAGATTATAAAATACTTCCTTACCTTTATATTGAGCAGTTTTACCTAACATATCCTCAATTCTTAATAACTGATTGTATTTAGCAACTCTATCAGTTCTTGAAGGTGCACCTGTTTTAATTTGACCAGCATTTGTAGCTACTACGAAGTCTGCAATAGTTGCATCTTCTGTTTCACCTGATCTGTGTGATACAACTGCAGTATATCCAGCTCTTTTTGCCATTTCAATTGCATCTAGAGTTTCTGTAATTGTACCAATTTGGTTTAACTTAATAAGAATTGAATTAGCAACACCTTTTTCAATACCTTTTGATAATCTCTTAGTATTAGTTACAAATAAGTCGTCACCTACTAATTGTATTTTATTACCTAATTTTTCAGTTAATAATTTCCATCCTTCCCAATCTTCTTCATCTAGACCGTCTTCGATTGAAATGATAGGATACTTTTCAACTAAATCACTGTAGAAGTTTACTAATTCTTCAGCAGTTAACTCTTTACCTTCACCAGCTAATTTATAAACTTTCTTTTCTTTATCATATAGCTCAGTTGCAGCAACATCTAATGCAAGAGCTATTTCTTCACCTGGCTTATATCCAGCTCTCTTAATAGCCTCAACAATAGTTGCTAATGCCTCTTCGTTTGATCCAAGGTTTGGAGCAAATCCACCTTCGTCACCAACTGCTGTATTTAATCCTTTTTCTTTTAAAACTTTCTTTAAATTATGGAACACTTCCGCACCCATTCTTAAAGCTTCTCTGAAATTTGGTGCTCCAACAGGCATTACCATAAACTCTTGAATATCTACATTGTTATCAGCATGTTTACCACCATTTAAAATATTCATCATTGGTACTGGTAGAGTTTTAGCATTTACTCCTCCTAAATATTGATATAAAGGTACACCTAATGCATTTGCTGCAGCCTTTGCAACAGCCATTGAAACACCTAAAATAGCGTTAGCACCTAATTTACCTTTATTCTCTGTTCCATCTAACTCTAACATTTTCATATCTATTGCAACTTGATCAAGAGCATCCATTCCAATTATTTCAGGTGCAATTATTTCATTAACATTTTCAACAGCTTTAGTAACACCTTTTCCTAAAAATCTAGTTTTATCATTATCTCTTAATTCTACTGCTTCAAAAGCACCAGTTGATGCACCTGATGGTACTGCTGCTCTTCCCATTGCACCACTTTCTGTCCAAACTTCAACTTCAACTGTTGGATTTCCTCTTGAATCTAGTATTTCTCTAGCATAAACATCAATTATCTTTGTCATTTTAAATTCCTCCTTTTAATTTGTAATTTTAGTCATTAGTTAAATAAAGTTATTAGTATTTGTAATAAATAATAAACAAGTATAGTTCAACTACTTTATCTAACAATTAATGACTGTCCTGTCATTTCATTTGGCTTTTCTATACCCATCATATCAAGTATAGTTGGAGCAATATCAGCTAGTATACCTTCTCTTAATTTTACATCTCCCTCACCTATAACTATGCAAGGCACCTTATTTGTAGTATGAGCTGTTATTGTTTTACCTGTATTCTCATCTATCATTTCTTCAGCATTACCATGATCAGCAGTAATCATAACTTTGCCGCCCTTTTCTACTATTAACTTAACTATATCCCCTAGACATTCGTCTACTGTCTCAATAGCTTTAACTGCTGCTTCAAATTTACCTGTATGGCCTACCATATCTGGGTTTGCAAAGTTCAAAACTATAAAATCATATTTATCTTCATTTATTCTTTTTATTACTTCTTCTTTAACTTCTACTGCACTCATTTCAGGCTTAAGGTCATATGTTGCAACTTTAGGTGAAGGAATCAATACTCTTTCTTCTCCTTCATTTGGTTTTTCTACTCCACCATTGAAGAAGAAAGTAACATGAGCATATTTCTCAGTTTCAGCTATTCTTAACTGCTTTAATCCTTTTTTACTTAAGTACTCTCCCAAAGTATTTACATATACTTGAGGTTTATATGCTATTTCTACATTATCAATAGTTTTATCGTATTGAGTCATACATACAAAGTAAACATTTACTTTTTTATCTCTAACAAATCCATCAAAATTGTCATCAACAAAAGCTCTAGTTATTTGTCTTGCTCTATCTGGTCTAAAGTTAAAGAATATTATTGAATCATTATCTTCTATTACTTTAATAGGGTTATTATCTTTTACTATAACAGTCGGTATAACAAACTCATCTGTTATATCTTCATCATAAGATTTATTTAATGCCTCAATAGGAGTTGAAGCCACTCTACCTTTTCCTAACACCATAGCATCGTAAGCTTTCTTTGTTCTATCCCATCTTTTATCTCTATCCATTGCATAATATCTACCTGATATAGTAGCTATTTTCCCGACACCTATTTCAGAAAGCTTATTTTCTAGTTCTTCAATATATTTCTTAGCACTTTTAGGTGGTACATCTCTACCATCCAAGAAGCAATGGATATATACCTCTTTTAATCCATATTTTTGTGCTAATTCTAAAAGTGCATATAAATGTGTATTATGGCTATGAACTCCACCGTCAGATAATAATCCCATTAAGTGTAAACTTGAATTGTTCTTTTTAGCATTTTCAACTGCTTTTATAAATTCTTGTTTTTCGAAGAACTCTCCATTTTCTATCGCTTTACTTATTCTAGTAAATTCTTGATAAATAATTCTACCTGCACCTATATTTAAATGTCCTACTTCTGAATTACCCATTTGCCCTTCAGGCAATCCTACTGATAGCCCACTAGCTTCTAGTTTAGTACTAGGGTAATTCTCTAATAGCATTTTGTAATTAGGTGTTTTAGCTTTCAAGATAGCATTACCTTCATAATCTTTGCCTATTCCCCAGCCATCAAGTATTATTAGAGCTACTGGTTTGTTAGCCATTTTTTTCCTCCTCATTAAAAGTTTACAATATTTATAAAATCTTCTGCTTTTAGACTTGCTCCGCCTACCAAAGCTCCATCAATATCAGATTCATTCATTAATTCAGTAATATTATGAGGTTTTACACTACCTCCATATTGTATTCTTACTTCTTCAGAAATATCTACTCCATATTTATCTTTAATTGTCTCTCTAATAAAAGAAATCATGTCATTTGCATCTTTACTTGAAGCAGTTTTTCCAGTACCTATTGCCCAAATAGGCTCATAAGCAATAACTACATTAAGCATATCTTCAGCACTTACATTTTCTAGTGCTTTAATAACCTGCTTACTAACAACATCTTTTTCTATATTCTTCTCTCTTTGCTCAAGAGTTTCTCCAACACAAATAATAGGCTTTATTCCATATTTTAAAGCTGATATTACCTTTTTATTAACAGTCTCATCAGTTTCATTGAAATATTGTCTTCTTTCAGAATGTCCAATTATAACATAATCAACTCCTATTTCTTTTAACATTACAGGAGAAATTTCCCCTGTATATGCTCCTTTTTCTTCCCAATGCATATTTTGAGCACCTAATTTTACTTTAGTACCCTGAAGCTCTTTCTTTATTTCACTTAAAGATGTAAAAGGTACACATACAACTACTTCAATATCTGTATTGTCAGCTACACTTTTAATTTCTCTAACTAGCTTAATACCTTCTTTAATAGTATTATGCATTTTCCAGTTTCCAGCTATTATAGGCTTTCTCATAATGTTCCTCCTTACTTATCATCAATCGCCGCAATACCAGGTAATGTTTTTCCTTCAAAGAACTCTAATGATGCTCCACCACCAGTTGATATATGAGTCATTTTATCGTTGTATCCTGTCTTTTCAACAGCAGCTGCACTATCTCCTCCACCAACAATAGTTACAGCATCTGATTTTGCCATAGCTTCAGCTATTGCTTCTGTTCCCTTTGCAAAGTTCTCCATTTCAAAAACGCCCATTGGTCCGTTCCATATAACAGTTTTAGCTTTTAATATTTCTTCAGCAAATATCTTTCTTGTTTCCTCTCCAATATCTAATCCCATCATATCTGCTGGTATTTCTTCAACTTTTACAGTTTTAAATTCAGTATCATTCTTAAATTCTTTTGCTACAACAGTATCTACAGGTAATAATAATTTTACTCCTTTTTCCTCAGCCTTTTTCATAAGCTCTTTTGCTAACTCTATTTTATCTTCTTCTAAAAGAGATTTTCCTATTTCATATCCTTTTGCTTTTAGGAATGTGAACATCATTCCTCCACCTATTAATAAACTGTCTACTTTATCTAATAGATTTTCGATAACTCCTATCTTATCTGAAACTTTAGCACCACCAAGTATAGCTACAAAAGGTCTTTCTGGATTTGACATAGCCTTACCCATAACTTCAATTTCTTTTTTAACAAGATATCCTACAGCTGATGGTAAATGTTGACTAACACCAACATTTGAAGCATGTGCTCTGTGAGCTGTACCAAAAGCATCATTTACAAAAAGGTCAGCTAATGAAGCTAATTCTTTTGCAAACTCTTCTCCATTTTTTGTTTCTTCTTTTCTATATCTAGTATTTTGTAGTAAAACTACATCTCCTTCTTTCATTTCTGCAACAGCTTTTTTAGCATTTTCTCCAACTACGTTATCATCTGCCGCAAAAATTACCTCTTTATTTAAAAGTTCAGATAATCTCTTTGCTACTGGCTCTAAACTGTATTTAGGATTAGGCTCTCCCTTTGGTCTTCCCAAGTGTGACATTAGTATTACTTTTCCACCATTATTAATTATATACTCAATTGTAGGGATTGCACTTCTAATTCTTCTATCGTCAGTTATTTCGCCATTTTCATTCATTGGTACGTTAAAATCACATCTTACTAATACTTTTTTACCTCTAACATCTAAATCCTCAACTGTTCTTTTATTTAACATATTACCCCTCCTCAAGTAATTCTACTTCTTAAAGGTAAAGCCGGTTTTGTAGATAACTACAAAACCGGTCAATATCTTTTATAGTCCTCTTTCGATGATGTATTTTACTAAATCAACAACTCTTGTTGAATATCCCCATTCATTGTCATACCATGAAACAACTTTAACCATATTTCCACCAATTACCATAGTTGATAATGCATCAACTATTGATGAATTAGGATCCTTTCTATAATCAATAGATACTAGTGGCTCATCTGAGTATCCTAATATTCCTTTTAATTCTCCTTCAGCAGCTTCTTTTAAAGCTTTATTTACTTCTTCTGCAGTAGTTTCTTTCTCAACTTCAAATACTACATCTACTACTGAAACAGTTGGAGTTGGTACTCTCATTGCCATACCACTTAATTTTCCTTTTAACTCAGGTAATACTAATGCAACTGCTTTAGCTGCTCCTGTAGTTGTAGGAATGATTGATTCAGCAGCTGCTCTAGCTCTTCTTAAATCTTTGTGTGGTGCATCTAATATTCTTTGGTCGTTTGTATATGAGTGAACTGTAGTCATTAATCCTTTTTTGATTCCAAATTTTTCTAATATAACTTTAGCAACTGGTGCTAAACAGTTAGTTGTACAAGAAGCATTTGAAATTATATTATGATTTGCTGGGTCATAATCTTTCTCATTTACGCCCATAACTATTGTTACATCTTCACCTTTAGCAGGTGCACTGATTATTACTTTCTTAGCTCCTGCTTTAATATGCTTTTCTGCACCTTCTCTATCTCTGAAAATACCAGTTGATTCTATTACAATGTCTACTCCTAATTCTCCCCAAGGTAATTTTTCAGGATCTCTTTCGCTTAAAACTTTTATTTTCTTTCCATTTAGTACTATATAATCTCCTTCTACTTCTACAGTTCCTTCAAATTTTCCAAAACATGAATCATATTTGAATAAATGTGCTAAAGCCTCTGGTTTTGCTAAATCGTTAATCGCTACAACTTCGAATTCAGTAACCCCATTTTCTAATGCTGATCTTAAAACATTTCTTCCTATTCTTCCAAAACCATTAATACCAACTTTAATAGCCATTGTATATTCCTCCTTTATATTTTTTAGCTACATAATGTAGCTTATTTGACTAATTCTAGTATCTTTCTAGCTGCTCCCTCATCTGTAATTAAAGTCATATCTCTTTTAAGACTACAAATAGCAATTATAGCCTCAGCTTTACTTACACCACATGCAACTCCAATTACATTTTTTAAATTCTCAAAATCCACTAGAGATAAACCTACTGAATTTGATTCCCAAACTTTTTCCCCTTTTGTATTAAAGTAATGTCCAAAAGCCTCTGCAACCGCACCTCTACTCTTTAATTCTTCGATTATTTCTGGACTAAGCTGTCTTCTTCTTGCCATAACATCTGCTCTACCTATTCCAAATACTAATACATCCAGTTTTTTTATAGCATCAACAATCTCTCTAATTTCTTGTACTTGTAAAAGTGCATCAAGTGCTTCTTTGCCTATATTATCAGGTATATGCAATAATTTATAATGTCCACCTAGTTTTTGCGCCAATTTTGCTGCTACATTATTAGCCTGTACCTCTACATTTTTTCCAAGTCCACCTCTAGCAGGAAGCACAAGGATATCACTTTCTCCTTTTTGATTTGGCATTTCCTCAGCTAATTGAGCCATTGTAGTACCACCAGTTATTCCTATAATACTATCGTTTTTTATGATCTGTCTTAAATACTTAGCTGAAGCTTTACCAATGTCCTTTAATATCAATTTATCCTCATCATAATTACCAGGTACTACTATAACATTGCTAATATTTAATTTCCCCTCTAACTTTTTTTCTAACCCATTCAAATCTTTTAATTTATGTATAAAATCTTTCAAATCCTCAATTATTATTTTGCCTTCTTCAGTAACATTCATACCTTGAGATTTTATTTCCAGTAAACCCTGTTTTTTCAATATGTTAACTTCTGTCCTTATTATTCTCTCACCAATATTCAAACTATTAGCTAACGTTCTTCTGCCTATCGGTTGATTATAACATATGTTCCTTAAAATATTATACCTTTTTTCTAAAATCTCAATCATCTCAGGCACAATTTTTCTTTGTAGCTCTATAATATCTTTCATGATTTCTCTCTCCTTATGGACTCGGTGTCCATAACAACACACTCCAAACCAGTCCATTGAAATAACTATGTAAGATATAGAAAATAATCACAAGCCTCATGGACGTTTAATGTCCCACATATAATTATTATGTCCCATTGCTTATAAAAAAATTTACCAACAACTATATTATAATCAATATACTTTTAAATTTCAAGATTAGAACCTTATTTTTCTTTAATATCTTTTTCTTAAATTTGAAGAAGGAATACTTAATTCATCTCTATATTTAGCTACAGTTCGTCTAGATATTTTTATATTTCTCTTTCTTAATATATCCGTTATTTTTTGGTCACTCAATGGCTTTTTAGGATCCTCATTTTCTATTAACTCTTTTATCATAGATTTTACACTAGTTGATGAAATTTCCCCTTCATTCGCTGATACTCCTCTTGAAAAGAAAAATTTTAATTCAAATATTCCTCTAGGAGTTTGTATATATTTACCGTTTATTGCTCTGCTTACTGTAGACTCATGTATTCCTAACTCATCAGCTACCATTTTTAAGGATAAAGGTTTCAAAGCTATTCTCCCTTTTTCAAAAAACTCTGTTTGATGTCTAACTATTACATCTACTACTTTGTAAATCGTCATTCTTCTTTGTTCTATACTTTTAATTAGCCATAAGGCAGAATCAAGCCTACCTTTTATAAATTTAACAATATCTTCTTCAATTGCTTGATTAAGTAGTCTTCTATAGTAATTATTCACAGTTAATCTAGGTGCAGTTATATCGTTCACATGTATAACATATTCACCATCAATAATCTCTAAAGTAACATCAGGCTTTATAAACTTAACATCATCACTACTGCTGATAAAGCTTCTTCCTGGCTTTGGCTCAAGAGATTTGATTAAATCACAAATAAATTGTACCTTTTTTATACTAATGTCCAATTCTTTTGAAATTTTGACAAGTTTATTACACGCTACTTCTTCTAAATAATTCTCTAATACTTTATAAACATAAGGGTCTTTTATCCCCTTATCTTCTAACTGTATTTTCAGACACTCCTTCAAATCTTTAGCTCCCACGCCAACCGGGTCAAAAGTCTGAATTATCCTTAAAACGTTTTCAACTTGATTATTTTCAACATTTAACTGAGTCGCTATCTCATCAATTGCAATTCTTAAATAACCATTTTCGTCTAAACTTTCAATTATGAATTCGCCTATTTTTTTATCTATCTCGTCAAATAAAGTTAGATTCAATTGAAACAAAAGATGTTCTTTAAGTGTAGTTTTATATGTTATATAATTTTCTAAAATCCAATCGTTACTGTCATTTTCTTTATAACTACTATAACTTATATCATCATATTTCCCTAAATATTCTTTCCAATTGATTTCAGTTTTTAATTTTTCTAAATCTATCTCTCTCTCTACCTTACTCTCTCCAGATTCAATTTCCAATAATGGGTTTTTTTCTAATTCTTCCTCAATAAATTGTAACAATTCAAAATTTGTAAACTGTAATATTTTAATAGCTTGTCTTAATTCTGGTGTCATTATTAATTTCTGAGACTGCTGAAGACTCAATTCAAATCCAAGTCTCATATATTTCACTCCTAAAATATTTAACTTATTACTATATCTTATAATATTAATCACTAGTTTATGACTAATCTACCTTTTTAAATATTATATCAAAAATCATATGTAAAATAAAAGCTCTCTGCTTTATTAGACAGAGAGCAAAATACATTTTTGATATTATCTTTCTCCTTTTTCATAAGGTATACCATCTGCTGCTGGAGCAACAGCTCTACCTACCACACCTGCTAAAGCTAATATTGTAGCTACATAAGGTATAATCTGTAAAAACTCTGATGGTATAAAACCTAATCCAAGAGTTGATGCTTGTATTTGAATCGCTTCTGTAAATCCAAAGAATAAACAAGCTAGAAAAGCACCTACAGGATGCCATTTACCGAATATCATAGCTGCTAAAGCTATGAAACCTTTCCCTGCAGTCATACCTTCTCTGAATAAACTTATCGCACCTAATGATAAAGCTGAACCTGCAATTCCAGCTAATGCCCCACTTATCATAACACATATATATCTAATCTTATATACATTAATACCTACTGTATCAGCTGCTCTTGGATGTTCCCCAACTGCTCTGACTCTTAATCCAAAAGGTGTTTTATATAAAACATAATATGAAACAATAACAGCTAATATAGCTAAGTACACAAAAGGTGTTAACTGTGAAGTCAAATCCCCAATAATCGGTATTTTATTTATAAGAGGCAAAGGTTTAGCTCTAATTGCCTTTTCAACTGGATCAGTTTGCCCCGATCTATGCCACACCATCTCTAATAGGAAAGCGGTAAAACTTGCTGAAAGTAAATTTATTGCAACTCCAGTAACTACTTGATCTGCTTTAAGATGAACAGCTAAGAAAGCTAGAATTAAAGAAGTCAATATACCAACGATAGCCGCAACTAATACACCTAACCAAGGTAAATCTGTAAATTCGGTAGTTAATATCGAGAAGAAAGCTCTATTTATCATAATACCTTCAAGCGCTATATTAACAACACCAGACCTTTCAGAAAAAACTCCTCCTAATGATGCAAAAATAAGTGGCGTTGCTAATCTTAAGGCTGATGCTACTACTGCTATTATAATCCCTAACACTTAATTCACCCCCTCAACATTGCCTTTTTTATTTCTGCGTTCTCTTATTTTAGATACAAATTTTACAATTCTTTCACCTGCTATGAAAATGATAATTATACCTTGTATGATTCCAACTACTTCCCTTGGAATACCTGCAATTTGCATTTTCCTAGCACCATTACTCAAAATACCAAATAAAAGTGCACTAGCTAATACTCCAAGTGGATGATTTTTACCAACTAAAGCAACAGCTATACCTGTAAAACCATATCCAGGTGAAGCAGGAGCCATATCTACTTTATATGTTAAACCTGCTACTTGTGTAGCACCGGCTAATCCTGCAAACATACCTGATATAACCATCGCTAATATTAAATTCCTTGAAACACTTATTCCACCATATTCTGCTGCATAAGAATTTTGTCCAACTGAACGTATTTCATATCCTAAAGTTGTTTTAAATAATATAAAGTATGCTGCAATAGCACATATTATAGCTATAAATATACCTGTATGAACACTCGAATAACCAAACCAAGGTATAATTTCTCTTAATTGAGTTAATCTTGCAGATTCAGGTAGTAAAACAGTATGAGCTTTTTGTGTAGTTCCTTCTAAAGTAGAAGGGTTTAATGCAGTTCTAACAAAAAAATTACTTACATGAATACTTGTATAGTTAAGCATTATTGTAGTTATTACCTCGTGTACACCTAATTTTGACTTAAGAAAACCTGCAATTGCTGCCCAAAGCGCACCACCCAATGCACCTGCTAACATAATTAAAGGTATAAATACAAATCTTGGTAAATTTCCAAATGCAGAATTAAATATATAACCAGCAGCTACTGTAGTTAATGCTCCAATTACATATTGTCCTTCAGCTCCTATATTGAATAAACCACATCTAAAAGCAAATGAAACCGCCAAACCAGTAAATATTAAAGGAGTAGTTTTTAAAAGCGTTTGTCCAAACTTGTCTAAACCTCCTAAACTACCGCTAAAAAGTGCCCCATAAGCAACTAAAGGATTGTTCCCTGTCCAAATAATAAATAAGGCACCTATTAAGAAAGATAATAAAATTGCTGATAATGGGAATTTTATGTTTTCAATAAATACTTTTAACTTACTATCTTTTTCCATTATTTCACCTCACCTTATTAATATTTCAAATTTATGCTTTACCTCCTGCCATCATAATACCAAGTTTTTTCTCGGTAGCTTCTTCTGCATCAAGAATTCCAACAAGCTTACCGTCATATATTACACCTATTCTATCAGCTAATGCCATAACTTCATCTAACTCTAGAGAAACTAAAAGTACAGCCTTTCCTTTGTTTCTCTGTTCTACTAATCTTTTATGCACAAACTCAATTGCCCCAACGTCTAAACCTCTTGTAGGCTGTGCAGCAATTAATAAAACTGGATCTCTATTTAGCTCTCTTGCTATAATGACTTTCTGTTGATTACCTCCTGAAAGCGACTTTGCAGTTACTTCTTCGCTTGGTGTTCTAACATCAAATTCTTCAATTAATTTTTTAGCATGTTCATGAATAACATCATAATTCATTATTCCATTTTTACTAAATGGTTCTTTATGATGATCTCCAAGTATCATATTTTCTGCAAGCGTATGATTAAGAACTAATCCTCTCTTATGTCTATCTTCAGGTATGTGTCCTACTCCTTTTTCAATTATTTCTCTAGTTTTTAATCTGGTAATATCTTTACCTTCTAATAAAACCTTCCCTTTTGTTGCATTTCTTAGCCCTGTTATCACCTCTACTAGTTCAGTTTGCCCATTACCGTCTACACCTGCTAGTGCAAAAATTTCTCCAGCTTTAACCTCAAAACTAATACCTTTAAGTGCTGGTACTCCTCTATTATCTAATGCATGTAAATCTTTAACTTCTAATACCGGCTTACCAGCTTCCCGTTTTTCTTTTTGAACTACTAAATTAACTTTTCTACCTACCATTAACTCAGCCAATTCTTCACTATTAGTATCTTTTGTATTTAAAGTATCTATAACTTTACCTCTTCTTATAACTGTTACCCTATCACTCATAGCCATTACTTCTTTTAATTTGTGGGTAATTAAAATTATAGATTTACCTTGATTAGCAAGGTTCCTTAAAATTACTCCAAGTTCTTCAATTTCCTGCGGAGTAAGAACTGCAGTTGGTTCATCTAATATTAAAATATCCGCTCCTCTATAAAGAGCTTTTAATATTTCAACCCTTTGTTGCATACCTACAGAAATGTCCTGTATCTTTACATTTGGGTCTACAGCTAAACCGTATTCGCTTGAAATCCTATTAACTTCCTCTACTGCTTTTTCCTTGTCCAATTTCAATCCACCATACAATGACGGCTCAATACCTAGGATAATGTTTTCCGCTACTGTAAAAGGCTCAACCAACATAAAATGCTGATGCACCATTCCTATTCCTTTTTCAATAGCAATGTTAGGGTTTTTTATTTCCACCTTTTCTCCTTTAATATATATTTCACCAGATGTCGGCTCATATAAACCATATAATATATTCATTAAAGTAGTTTTTCCAGCTCCATTTTCGCCTAATAAAACGTGAATTTCACCTTTCTTAACAGAAAAGTTAACATTATCATTAGCAACAACACCCGGGAAAACTTTAGTAATGTTTTTCATCTCTACTACATAACTCACCCAAATTCCCTCCTTTAAACAGAATTAGGCCAGATATTACATCTGACCTAATTATTATAACCGATATTATAAAATTTTATCAAGTACAAATATTTTTACAATTCTGGAGCTTCAAAAGCTTCAAACTCTTCTTTAGTTTTAGGAACTATTATTTTACCTTCTATTATAGCTTTCTTATATTTTTCAGCTGCATCTTTTAATTCTTTAGTTAAATTACCAGCTTTATCGCTATAACCTACACCTTCTTCTTTTAAACCATAAGTATAAACTTTACCTTCAAATGTTCCTTCTTTTACAGCTTTAGCAACATAGAATGTTGCATTGTCAACTCTTTTAACCATTGAGCAAAGAACGTTTTTTGGTGCTAGAGCTGATTGGTCTTTATCAACACCTATCGCCCAGAACCCTTTTTCTTTAGCTGCTTCAATTAGTCCAACACCAACACCACCAGCAGCATGGTATATAATATCAGCACCTTTTTCATGTTGCACTAATGCTATTTCTTTACCTTTAGCAGCATCTTCAAAAGAATCAGCATAGTTTACAAATACTTCCGCATTAGGGTTAACAGCTTTAACACCTGCTCTAAAACCATATTCAAACTTTTCTATTAGAGGGAATTTCATCCCACCAATAAAACCTATTTTGTTAGTTTTAGTTGCAAGCCCAGCTATAACCCCTACTAAGAATGAACCTTCTTCTTCTTTAAATGTAAGTGATGCAACATTTGGGCATCAACCACTGAGTCAATTATAGCAAATTTTTGATTTGGGAATTGCTCTGCTGCTGTCTTCATTGATTTATTGAATAAGAAACCAACACCTATAATTAAATCCATATTTTCCTCAGCAAAACTAGTTAAGTTTGGTAAATAATCATCAGCAGTTTCAGACTCAAGTACTTTTCTTTCAATACCAAGCTCTTTTTCTGCTCTAGCTAGACCTTCCCAAGCAGAATCATTAAATGACTGGTCCCCTAATCCACCAGTATCAGTAATCATACCAATAGTTACCTTTTCAGTTTTAGTAGTACATCCTACTGCTAAAGTAAGTACTAAAACAGTAGTCAATAAAAGTGCAATAATCTTCTTAGACATCTTAAAATACCTCCTTAAATATTATTTTGTCCGCAAATTAGTTTGCAGAATTAATCAACAAATTATAATATTCTATAAAATTATAAAAATTCCTCTAAAAGTTCTTAATTTTTTGTAATCCATATATATTTTTTCTGTAATAGATAATAAAATCTACTTTATAATTTATGTAAAATACCCTAGGAATATACCTAGGGCATTTACTAACATGGGTCAGATTCCTTAGATGTATAACCAGCATCCGCCAATACTTCTATAGCTTTTTCTAACTTCGCTTCATTCACCATTACTATAGGACCTGTACAGCCCATTCCACTTTCAGCATAAATGCCGTTTTTCCACAATGTTTTAACAGCATTTTCTAATTCTAAAATATCTATACCTGAAATTGATCCAGTTACAACTTCCTTTGGTGGAGGTACAACATCCTCCTCTGCTTCTTTAACTGCCGCTCCTTTTTTCAATCCCTTTATTATATCATCTAATTTAGCTTTCTTCGCTTTAGCAAACTCTTCTTTACTAATTCTTATTAAATCTCCTTTAGCAAGCTTTGCAGCATATGAAATAGCATTTGCTACTACTGGAACACCTGAAGCTCTTGAAAGTATTAATATTATTCTACTGTAATCTTCTCCAATTCCAGGACCATATCCATAACCTATAGCTTCATAGCTTCCTCCTGTTGTAAATGAAGAGAAAATCTTCATAAGTAAATTACCTGTTAATGTATCAGTAATCATTACATCAGGTGTTCCTGCCAAAAGGTCATTTCCTCTCATTACTGAACCACCATCTGCTCTCATTGATTCAGTAAAGTTTATTTCATATCCATTATTTGATAATTCTTTAAGAGCTCTTTCAACTTGTCTAGCCCCATCAACATTAAGTATCCCAACAGTAGGATTTTCTATTCCCATAGCTTTAGCAGTAATAATACCAAAGATTCCATTTTTTATCATGGCTTCTACTCTATCTGGAGAAGATGTTCCAGTTGTAGTAGCTATAAACATCTCTCTACCTAAACCAGGTGTAATAACCTTTCCTACAGTTGAAACGCCTATTGGGAAATTATAATGCATTGTAACAGCACTATGAATCTCACCATTATCTAATAATTCTTCCATTTTCTTATGAGCTTCTTCTTCAGTATTAGCCTCAATTATTTCTAACTTTGTATCTACTTTAGGTCCTATCAATACTACTTCAATAGAATTATCTCTTGCTTGAGCTATTTCAGCTCCTTTAACTATATTCTCAACGCCATGCTCACTGCCTAAGATTGTAATACCTACTCTTATTTTCTTCCCAAATTGTCCTGTTTCTATTGCATCAGCTATGTCATTAAAAACTTTACCAATGAGCTTTTTTACGTTGTTATCTGACATCTATATCACCTCTAATCTCTCAAAAGATGTGATGCAAATTCCCTCATAGCTTCTGCTACTAACTTTTTAACTTCTTCTTCAGAAACCCCTTTATTACTATCCACTTTACCACTATTTCTTTCAATTACGATTGACACACCATCAAATAAATTTGTCATACGGCCTAAGAATAAACTACCTTTACCAACAATCATAACTCTATTTATTTTGCCATTAAGTAATTCTTCTCTTGCAAATCCTATATAAGGAACACCAGAAGGAATATGTCCTTGAGTTGGAGCCCATCCTGGCATACCATGTTTTTTAACAAAATTCATTAAATCTTTTCTGTCTAGTTCTTTTCTCTTAACACCTAAAGCGGCAATCATCTTATAGTTTGATGTAGGAACATCTCCCGCTCCAGCAGGTTTAGTAACATCTGGGTTTTGCATCTCAACAGAATATTTATCTATATCTGTAATCTTTAGATTTCCTTTATCTAATGGAGCAGTTATTAATGAAGTAATTACAGCCTGTGGTGATGAACCTGTTCCAACAGTATGACGTCCTACCAAATCAGTTCTTAATACAGGGTTAACACCATCATTTTTACTTACTAGTACCGCAAATCCACCTAAAACATCTTCTAATACAGGCATACCCTTTTTAACGTGATCTTTTCCGTTCATTCCAAGTTTTGCAGTTGCTCCTCCACCTACTATTACAACATTCTCATAAACTCCTGCCTGAACTAAAGCAGCAGCTTCTATTAGTGCATGAGTAGGTGCAGCACAGAATCCTCTTGTATCTGAACCAGTAGCATTAATGCAACCTACAACTTCTGCAATTGCCTTTGCAAAGTTTCCTCCACCTCTTTGGTTCATATCTCCGCAGGCTTCTTCTGAACATTCAATTACATAATCTATATCTTCTGCTTTAAAATTGTTTTTAGCTAGTAAATTTAATAAAGCTAATACTCCTGAGGCTTTAACAACTAAGTTTTCGAATAAAGTATGAGCATTCAAGTTAATATCAATATCATGTGCTCTCTTAACACATCCAACTATTTTTCCTTCATTATAGATCGGTTCTGCGTGCTGTTCATTAATTAGTTTTTCTATTTCAGAAATTTCTTCGCCTTCTTTAAGTTTTGAAATTAAGTTATCATTTATTAGAGGATGTTTTTCTAACTTCTCTTTAACAACTTTAGTAAATTCTTTTTCAAGTTTTACCAAATCAAATACATCAGATATCTTCATAAGACCTATAAATTCATCTTGTGGCATTATTTCGCCAAACTTACCAAATCTTTCTGCACCTTCAACCTTTTTGTCGTACCAAGGCATCTCATATTTTGCTAAATCATCTGGCGAAATATTTCCAATATAAGTTTGATTTGGTGCATAACTTACAACTTCATCAAAACTACGTAAATGTTTTGGTAGCTCTTTTAAATATTCAGAATCAGGATTTATTAATCTCTCTGAAGTTTGAGTAGTACCATTGTGTATAACCATATCAGGTGCATGAACTAAAATATAACCTGCTCCTTTAACTACTGCAAAACTCATAATTTTCACCTCCGTAAAAAATACACTAACTTTTCGCTATTTTAATAAAGGGTGATGAACCTATCATCACCCTTATAGTTTTATATGATTAGCTTACTCTTCAAAAACTGTCTGTCCATCCACTTCAGTTTGCAAAGCTTTTAATGCTCTTTCAACTAAACTTCTTCTTAAAGCCTTTTCTTCCTCTCTGCTAAGACTTGGATTTCCAAGTGGATGTGGTATCGCTATTGTTGGAACTATTCTATTAGCACCAACAGTTAGTGATATAGGTACTACTGTACACATGTGAACTACAGGAATACCTGCTCTTTCAATTTCTTTAACCATTGTTGCACCGCAACGTGTACAAGTACCTCATGTAGATGTCAAAATAACAGCATCTACACCATCTGCTACTAACTCTTTTGCAAACTCAGCTGCAAAAGCTTTAGCATTAGCAACGGAAGTACCATTACCAGTTGTAGTATAGAAGTATCTGTGAAGCTGACCAATCTTACCTTCTTTTTCAAGTTCTCTAAGAACATCTACAGGTAATACCCTATCTGGATCTTCATTGGCATAAACAGGGTCATAACCACCATGTGCTGTTTCATGTGTCTCTGATGTTAAATCATCAAATTGTGAAATGTCATATTTACCATATTTAGATGCACTTGAAGACTCTATATGATCTGGATTACCCTTTGGTACTATACCTCCAGAAGTAACTAGAGCAATCTTAGCTTTAGTAATATCTTTTACTGGAGGATTAGGCTTAACCCTATCAAAATCTGGCATCGGATACTCAGTTTTAAACTCTTCACCTTTGAGCTTTTTGATAAGCATTTCAACTGCTCTTTCTGAACCTCTTTTTTCTGCGAAATAATTCTTTCTTATGCCTCTAGGAATATAACCTTCCTCATCAGGAGTTTTTATTTCTTCACCTTTTGCTAGTTTTAAAGCTAGAGCAGCCATTGACTTAACAGCTTTTCTCATGCCAGCTGCACTATTTTTAGTTTCTATTATATAAACACTCTTTTTGAACATGTCTGCTCCAGGGTTTTCTGGATACATACCTGTTAATACTGGTATCCCTAATTCTTTATTAACAGCCTCAGCTATAGTACCGCAAGCAACCCCATATCTACCAGCATTAAATGCTGGACCTGCAATAAATAAATCAGGACTATACTTTCTAACCATTTCAATTATTGTTTTCTTTGCTTCTTCTATATTTTCATTGAAATATGAATCACCGCAGATTATAGTTGCTACTATTTCTGCCTCATCACCAAACCTCTTGTTAAATTCCATACCAGGACCTACAGCGCCTTCTCTTACTTCAGGCTTGTGGTCAGCTTTTTCTTCCCCACCAATTCCTGCAAAGAACTGGTTAATATAATGAACTACTCTTATTTTGCTCATTTTTTCCCCCCTCTCTAATTCGGGTCTTTTTTAGTCGTTAAATTTACAGTATTCTTCTCGTATACTGCTAACTTCACTTATAATCTCATCTACATCTAATACCATTTCCATCATACCAATTTGCTCATCATAAACTTCTGGATCAATTTCATTTTTGAATTCTGGTTCTACTGCATGATATACTCTAAGTCCTAACTGGACTCCTGCTAATGGACCTGCAAAAGTAGGGTCTCCTGCTGTAACAGTTTCAGCTGCTAGCCCAGCAGCTTCTGCTTCAGCAGCTCCTAATATTACAACAACATTTTCAGCACCATACTTCTCAGTTAAATCTTTGACCCTCTTTTGATTTTCTAGGTCCATAGCTCCTGCAGCAGTTCAGACAAAACATTCAGTTGATGCAAAAACTACTTCAGCTTCAGTAGTCTTTAAGCACTCTTCAATAGCTGGTGCAGGAATTCCATCTCTGTCACCAATTATGATTACTTTCTTACCATCTAATAATCCCATTCTTACCCTTCCTTTCTATCTAATTTTTATTTCAATTTTCTTTGTTTTGTACACTATTTATAATTTGCAAGTAAATAGTTTAATATCCTTTAGCTGTTAATTTATTAAATCCTAGCTCATTAGTAGCTCCTGTTATAGCTTGTAATTCAACTACTATAGAACCATCTTCTCTTAAGCTACCATCAAATCCACCAGCAATCTTATTAGCAGGTTCAATATGTCCTATAACTTTGTCCATAGGTGGTAACTCGATAACTTCATTAGCGTTACCGCCTGTTACAACAGCATTTGCTAATGGATCTGCATCTGCTAATGATTGTGAAGCTCCATCTCTTCCTGCATACTCATCTGTTACAATAACTGTTTTAATACCTTTTTGTTCTATTTTCTTGCAGTTCATAATTAAGTCTGTATCTGGGTTACCAAAACCTTCTTGTGAAATGATAACACCATCTACACCTAGATATTCAGCTAATTTAGCAGTCCAGTTTGATGAACGCTCTTTATCAGCTAAATATACGTTTTCATTAGTTATAATAACACCAACAAAATTCAATTCTTTTCCATGCTTTTTATAAAGGTCTTGAATTATTGGGTTGTTTAAATGATGATAAGTAGTATTCTTATCACAAGCTGATACACAGTTACCACTTATAATAGCACCATCCATAATTTCAGTAGGGCTTATTAAAGTAGGTAATATCTGTTTAGCATCAACACCATATACATAAGTATCATGTAATAAACCTTGACTTTGAAGCATTAATACATATGCTACCTTTGGTAGATTTGGATATTTTTCAATACTCTTAAGTAATGGTAAAAATTCGTAAGTTTCAATATCATCTGGCTCTACATTTTTAGCTGCTCTACCTAAATATTCTGCGGCTTTTAATCCAGCCATTCTAACCGCTTTTTCATGCTCATGCTGTTTTAAACCTTCAACTGGCTCACATACTAAAACAACATTATTTAACTTTGAAAAAGGTGTATACTCGGCTCCTGGGCCAGTCATATCAATTATACCTTCTTGGAAACCTACTATTTTACCAGTAGTTACTACAGCAGCGCCTTTCAAAACATTAGTTCTTCCAGAACCAACCGTTTCTACTTTTGATATTACGCCAGGGAAAATACCGCCTTTTCCTTCTACTTTAACTCTAGGCTCAATAACGTCTTTTACAGGCATAATTCTTACACTTTCACCTGGCCTAGCTAACTCAACTTCTACACTCTTTAGATGTTCATCTTCTAATATAATGGAAATCAATTCTTCTTTATTTACATAAAGTACTCCATTTTCAACCTTTGTTTCATTTCCAAATTGAACATCTTTGATATAGATATTTCCTAATTCTAGGCGCATGCAGTTCACCTCCCTTTAATTTTTAAATAATTCAAAGATGAAATTTAGATATACTTTTTAATCATTTCTTCTATATTTGCAGGTGTTGCATCTTCTTTTGTTAATTCGTCAATCTTTTCTCCATCTTTATAGATAGCTATTGTAGGTAATCCTAACACTCTTTGCTTAATAGCTAATCTTCTTGCTGATGAAGTATCAAGTTTGCAGAATTTCATCTTATCTCCATATTTTTCTGCTAATTTTTCTATGTGTGGCAATAAAGCTTTGCAAGGTTCACAGCTTTTTCCCCAGAAGTCTACTAAAACATATCCTTCTGCATTTAGTACTTCAGCTTCAAAAGTTTCCTTATTTACTTCTAACATCATAACCCCTCCTTATTTTATTCTCTAAAATTGTTCTCGATATATTTTTCAGCCTGTGTAGCAGCTATTGCACCATCTGCACAGGCAGTAACAACCTGTCTTAATGACTTCTTCCTACAATCTCCTGCCGCAAAAACTCCTTCAATATTTGTTCTCATATCTTCATCAGTTAACAAATAACCTCTTTCATCCATATCTAATATACCTTTGAATAAATCAGTTTGTGGCATATATCCTATGAATACAAATATACCAAATGTACCATCTTCTTCATTTGCACGTATTTCTGTTTCCTCACCAGTAACTCTGTTTCTTATAACCATTGACTCTACAATACCATCACCTTTTATTTCCTTTACTTCAGAATTCCAGATAAAGTCAATTTTATCATTCTTAAATGCTTTTTCTTGAATAGATTTAGCTGCTCTTAACTGATCTCTTCTATGTATTATAGTTACTTTTCTAGCGAACTTTGTCAAATAAATAGCCTCTTCTACTGCCGAATCCCCTCCACCGATTACATATACGTCAAAATCAGTAAAGAAATCAGCATCACAAGTAGCACAGTAAGAAACTCCCTTTCCAATAAACTCTTTTTCTCCTGGACAATTTAGTTGTCTAGGTTTTGCTCCTGTTGCAACTATTACAGTTTTAGCTCTGTATTCTCCTTTTTCCCCTTTAAGTACTTTGATTTTTCCTTCTAATTCAACTTCAATAATATTATCAGAAACTCTTTCTGCTCCAAATTCTTCAACTTGTTCAACCATTCTTGCGATTAAAGAAGGTCCTGTCGCATTTCTAATTGACCCAGGGTAATTAGCTACTTCGTCTGTAGTTACTATTTGTCCTCCTGTTCTATCTTTTTCAATAACTAAAGTCTTTAATCTTGCTCTTCCTGCATATAAAGCGGCTGATAAACCCGCTGGGCCTGAACCTATAATTACTACATCATACAAATTTTCCATAATCAACACTCCTTTTAAAATTTTTAATAACTTAACTAAATTCTCTCTTTAACACTTTTTATACAAATACAGCTCTTCAAATTATACCCCTTTGTTTATAACAATATCTTTAATAAGCGACAAATCTATAGTTTGAAAATCTAGTAAAATCTTTTCCGACCAATTTGGTGTCTTAAAATCTCTTAGAAATTTTTCTGTAGTTTCAATACTTCTTTCAATAATTATCAGCGAATCGTAATCTAGATTTCCTCTATCAATACTAATAATTATAGATTTGTAAGGTGTTTCATTAGGTTTAACACTACCTGACAAAGGATGTGATAACAATTTATGGCCTAGATGCACTCTGTCTCTAACTTTCCTCAAAATATTCAAATAATCCGTTTCATAATATTCTACTAAGATATATTTCGATAACTGATTTTTTACTAAAGGGTTATTAGTTATAAGTATTTTACCCAATCAATTCACTCCTTAAAAGGAAAAGGTTTTCAGTAAAAATGACATAAAAACAGAGTAAAAGCCCCCCTATAGGTGCCTTTACTCTGTTTTTAACCTGAGAGTTTCTTCTTTTACAAGAATTGCTCCTTCGGTGCCCTAAAGGCTCTCCAGAGAACTGTCGAAATACGGTCCTTTTGCCTGAGAGCTTCATTATATACCGGCACACAAGGTATATAACTTACTCCTTCGGCGCCTTAACGGTCTCTCCCGCATTTCTCATCCAGTTAAAACGATATTAAGTTTCTCTATACTCATATTATAATACATAAATTTTTCTTATACAACAAATTTTTCATTTATTTAATTTCTATTAATTCATAATTTGTACTACCTAATCCAATAGCTTCTCCATACTCTAATATTCTATTAGCATCAACTTGTGGATGCAAACCATGAAATTTATCTTCACCTGGTTTGTGTCCCTCTTTCAAATCACTATTTTTTATTCCCATTTGCTCATTTATTAAATCTATACTTGCCTTATCTATTGCTACTGGATCAAAAGAAGCTAATATACCTACATCATTAACTATTGGTACATCACTCCACGGAACACAGTCACACATTGGAGTTACATTCATCACAAAATTAAAGTATGCAACTTTACCTTCTTTGTTTTTAACAGCTCCATAAGCATATTCAGCCATTTTTTCAAGGAAAACATCTGAATCTGTCTCCCATTGTATTTGAATTGCACGTTTAGGACATATTGTTATACATTCACCACATCCAATACATTTGTCTTTATCTATAACTGCTTTATTATCTGTCATCTCTATAGCTTCAACAGGACAATGCTTAACACATAACTTACAACCAATACACTTCTTACTAATTACTTTAGGCTTAGCATCAGAATGCTGAATCTGTTTTCCTGCAGCAGTCGCACAACCCATTGCTAAGTTCTTTATAGCACCACCAAATCCAGCCATTCCATGTCCCTTAACATGACTTAATACAATCATAGAATTAGAATAATAAATATCTCCAGCTATTTTTACCGTTTCAAAATGATTTTTGTCTATTTTAACTTCAACTGAATTCTTACTATATATACCATCAGCTATTATTATAGGAGCATTTACCACAGCATATGCAAACCCGTTTTCTATAGCAGTTTGTATGTGTGTAACGCTATTTGTCCTGCTTCCTGTATAAAGAGTATTAGTATCTGTTAAAAATGGCTTAACTCCACATTCTTTTGCTTTATTAACTATTTGTCTAACAAAAATTGGATGTATAAAAGCACTAGAGCCTTTTTCTCCGAAATGCAATTTTATTGCAGTTAAATCATCTTTTGATAACACCTCTTTAATACCAGCTTTATCAAATAACCTTTGAATTTTATTCGGTATATTATCTTTTTTACTTCTCGCTCTTAAGTTTACAAAATAAACTTTACTTGCCACTCTATCACCTTCCTGTAAATAAGAATGTAGTTTGTCTTCTAACATCTACTTTATCAATAACTTGATTTTTTATTCTTTTTCATAATATATAGCAAATGCACCAGTACCAGCAAAAATAGCTACTGTACAACCTACTTCACTAAAAATTATTTCTCCAACATCAAAGTTTTCTTTAATAGCATTTACAAGTTCCATACTAATTTCTTCGTTTCTTGCATGATTTATACCTATTGTTTTATTCTTTAGATTTACATTATCACTCTTCATTTTTTCTATAATCCACTTGATTACTTTTTTTCTTCCGCGAATTTTATCCATCTGCACAATATATCCATCTCTCATAGTTATTACTGGTTTAATTTTAAGTTTTTCTCCCAAAAATGCTTTAGTAGCAGATATTCTACCAAGTTTCTTTAAATTTTCTAGTGAATCAATTACAATAATATATTCTAATTTATCAATTAACTCATTTAATCTTTCTATGATTTCATCTTTACTTTTGCCGTTTTTTGCCATTCTTGCAGCTTCTAACACTATAAGCCCTTGTCCTAATGTAATTCCTTTAGAATCTACAACTATAACTTTATCCTCTATTCCCGCTAACTGCATAGCTGTTATAGCCGACTGATATGTACCGCTTAGTTTCGATGATAAAGTTATTACAATTAAATAATCATAATCGTCTTGGAATTTTTTATATATATCTAAAAACTCCATTGGAGTTATTTGCGAAGTAGTTGGTAATTTAACACTTTCATCCATTTTTTTATAAAACTCATCAACTGTAATATCAACCTTATCTTTATAACTTTCATTTTCAAAATTAATTGTTAAAGGAACAACCTCTATATCATATTCATCAATATATTGCGAAGGAACATCAGAAACACTATCTGTTATAATTTTTATTTTTTCCACATCTATTTCCTCCTTATCTAGACTATATCTTTAAACATTATTATATAATTAAAAGATAAACTACTCAAGAAAAAACGTCAATTATCAGTCAATAGTCAATAGCCATTAGTCTATTAACTACAGACTACAAAAAAGAGCCTAAAAAGGCTCTTTTATCACTTAAGTGCATCTAAAATTGTTAAAGCAATATTTGATGCATGGTCTGCTATTCTCTCCAAGTTGCTTATCATATCTAAAAATACTATACCTGAACTTGGATGACATAACTGTTTATTTAATCTTTCAATATGGTTTGATCTTAATTGTTTCTCCATTAAGTCAATTTCTTCCTCAAAAGCTATTACACTTCTAGCTATTTCTGGATCCGCTGTTTTATATGCCATAAGAGCTGTTCTATACGAATTTTCTACTTTCTCAAACATCATTTCAAGTTCTCTTAAAGCTTCATCTGAGAAATTAAGTTTATTATCTATTGCATATTGTGCAAGTTCAGCAATGTTATCAGCATGGTCTCCAACTCTTTCTAAATCGTTAACTGTATTGAATAAAGTAGTTACCCTGACTTGTTGCTCATCAGTCAAATCAGCATTTGAAAGTTCTACAAGATACTGAGTAATATCCTTTTCTAATTGATTAATAAATTTCTCTTGTTCAAACACTTTATGTGTTAACTTTTCACTCTTGTTAAAGAAAGACTCTTTTGCCATCTTAAGAGAATTTTGAGCAATTTTACCCATTCTTAAAACTTCTTTTGCTGCCTGACCTACTGCAATAGAAGGAGTTTCAATAATTCTAGTATCTAAATATTTTAATCCAGTGCTATCTTCTTCAACTTCCCCTGGTATTAACTTTTTAGCAGCCATAACAATAAATCCTGCAAATGGGAATTGAATTATTACGTTAGTAATATTAAAGAACGTATGTGCATTAGCAATCTGTCTTTCAACGTCTTGAGGCGTTAAACGTGTTACTAAATGCTGTATTGGGTATCTTAACACAATCATAAATATCAATGTACCTATAATGTTAAATAATAAGTGCATAAGCGCAGCTCTCTTCGCTGTTTTATTCGCACCAATACTTGATAATAGGGCAGTAACACAAGTACCAATATTATCACCAAATAATATTGGTAATGCTATATCTATTGTTATAAGTCCTTGACTGGCTAATGCTATAAGTAAACCTATTGAAGCACTACTACTCTGTACTATTGTAGTTAACCCAAAACCTACTAGAATACCTAAAAATGGATTTTCCAAACTAACTAATAAGTCCTTAAAAACTTGTGACTTACCTAAAGGTTTTAAACTGTGCTTCATAAAATCCATACCAATAAAAAGTATACCGAATCCTATAAGTATCTCAGCAATCTCTCTGTGCTTTTTCTTTGAACTAAATAGCCAAATAGCAACACCTATTGCCACTATAATTGGTGCAATATCTGTTAATTTAAAAGCTACTAATTGCGCTGTTACGGTTGTACCAATGTTAGCACCCATTATTACTCCAATTGCTTGGCTTAAAGTCATAAGTCCTGCATTTACGAAACCTACAACCATTACGGTAGTAGCACTACTACTTTGAATAATCATAGTTACTACCGTACCTACAAGAACTCCCATAAATCTGTTATTTGTCAAAATTTCGATTAATTTTTTTAATTTTTCACCGGCTGCCTTTTGTAACCCAGTTCCCATAAGGTTCATACCGTATAAAAATAACCCTAAACCACCAAGTACGCCAAAAGCAATCTCCATACTAGTACCTCCAATCATTCTTTTGTTAACACAGTATTAATAATATATTATTTTTTATTATGTTTTGTTAATTCTATGTTAAATTTATTATTTTTTCTTTTATTTTGTTAACTTTATATTAATCATAATTTTACATTTCATTATAATAGTAGTTTAACTCAAAAAGACGACTTATATTAGTTAAAAAATAAGCTGACAGCTAATAGCTGACAGCCTTATATTTATCGCGTCATTATAAACTCATTCCACTACGAAGTGAGCTTTTTTAATGCATTATAATTAGCTTCTATAGTTTTTTCTATATCTTCTATCGTATGAGCAGCAGAAATAAATCCAGCTTCGAATTGAGAAGAAGCTAAATATATACCTTGTTTTAACATTTCTTCGAAATATCTTGCAAACATCTTAGTATTACTTTTAATTGCAGTTTCATAATCATATACTTTTTCATCTGTAAAATAAGTACATATCATAGAACCAATCCTATTTATTACAATATTAATTCCAAGTTTAACGGCATTTTCCTTAAATCCTTCTTCAAGTCTTGCAGCTTTTTGTTCTAATTCCTCATATATTTTAGGATTATCTCTTAGAATCTTAAGAGTTGTAAATCCTGCAGTTACAGCCAAAGGATTTCCAGATAAAGTACCTGCTTGATATACTGGACCTATAGGAGAGATCTTGCTCATTATTTCTCTCTTGCCTCCGTAAGCTCCTACAGGCAATCCTCCACCTATTATTTTACCAAAGCAAGTTATGTCAGGCATAACATTATATAAACTTTGAGCACAGCCATATGCAACCCTAAAGCCTGTCATAACTTCATCAAATATAAGGATAGCCCCATATTTATATGTAATATCCCTTAAAAAATCTATAAATTCCTGTGTAGCCGGAACAACACCCATATTCCCTGCTATTGGCTCAATAATAACTCCCGCTATTTTATCTCCATATATTTTAAATATTTCTATTAGCCCTTCTATATCATTATATCTAGCTGTAATTGTGTTTTTTGCTATATCTGCTGGTACTCCAGGGCTATCAGGTATTCCATGAGTTAATGCTCCTGAACCAGCCTTTACAAGAAGGCTATCAGAATGTCCATGATAATTTCCAATAAACTTAACTATTATATCTCTATTAGTATATGCCCTAGCCAATCTTAAAGCACTCATTGTTGCCTCTGTTCCTGAATTAACCATCCTAACCATTTCAACTGAAGGTACTGCTTCACAAATAAGTTTGGCTAATTTTGTTTCCATTTCTGTAGGTGCCCCAAAACTAGTTCCTGTCTCTACTGTATTGTGTAATGCCTTTACTACTTCTGGATGACAATGTCCAAGAATTAATGGCCCCCAAGATAGAACATAATCAATATATTCATTCCCATCTATATCATATATTTTAGAACCCTTTCCTCTTTGTATAAAAGGAGGATTGATTGAAACTGATTTAAAAGCCCTAACCGGACTATTAACTCCTCCTGGTATATATTTTTGAGCTTCCTGAAATGCTATTTTTGATTTTTGTAAATCCATTTATATCTCCTCCATAAGCCATTTAGCAATATCTTTAGCAAAATATGTAATAATGATATCAGCTCCCGCCCTCTTTATGCTTGTCAAAATCTCAAATACTATCGTCTTTTCATCTACAAGCCCCTTTTGAGCAGAAGCCTTTATCATTGCATATTCTCCGCTTACATTATATGCAGCAATTGGAACATTGAAATTATCTTTTAGCCTTCTTATTATATCAAGATAGGATAGTGCAGGTTTAACCATTACGATATCAG
This sequence comes from Caloranaerobacter longqiensis, assembly GCF_050286925.1. Taxonomy (NCBI): domain Bacteria; kingdom Bacillati; phylum Bacillota; class Tissierellia; order Tissierellales; family Thermohalobacteraceae; genus Caloranaerobacter; species Caloranaerobacter longqiensis. Next base: position 53,611 of record NZ_JBFWFX010000004.1, on the reverse strand, counting down.
CACCTTCTAAAAGGTCTAGCTCAACTTCTCTCAAAGCTTCATTTGAATTACTAGGATCCATCTGATAGGTTTTTCTATCTCCAAATTGAGGTTTTGAATAAGCTGCATCTCTAAAAGGTCCGTAAAATGCAGAAGCATATTTAACACTATAGGCCATAATTGACACATTAGTAAATCCATTTGCATCAAGCGCTTCTCTAATTTTAGCTACTCTTCCATCCATCATGTCAGAAGGTGCAACCATATCAGCACCAGCTTTAGCATGGGATAAAGCAATTTTAGCTAAATAATCTAAAGTGCTATCATTGTCTACATCTTCATTTTTAATAATTCCACAATGTCCATGGTCAGTATATTGGCACATACATATATCAGTTATTACTAAAATATCTTTATTTATTTTCTTTATTTCTTTTATACCTCTTTGAACTATACCTTCATCATTATAAGCCTCACTTCCAATAGGATTTTTCTCTTTTGGTATTCCAAAAAGTAATACTGCTTTAATCCCTAACTTAGATATTTCTTTTATTTCTTCCTCTAACATATCAACAGAAAAATGATAATTACCAGGTAATGAACTTATTTCTTCTTTTATATTTTCCCCTTCTACTAAAAATAAAGGATAAATTAAGTCGTCAACACTTAATTTTGTTTCCCTTATCAAACTTCTAATACTGTTATTAAGTCTCAATCTTCTAGGTCTAATTCTTAAGCTCATTTTTTTCACCCCTAATGTTTGTAAAAATAGTTTAATATTTCATCAATCAATCCAGAAATACTGTATTCCTTTGCCTCTATATCCACATTTAATCCCAATTCTCTTGCTGTAGCACCTGTAATAGGACCTATTACAGCAACTTTGGCGTCTTTTATTAATTCTAAATTTTCTTTTCCTAAAATTTTGACAAAATTTTTTACAGTAGATGAGCTGGTAAAAGTAATAATATCGATATTCTTCTGCAAAATCCTAATAAGATCTTCTCTATTATGTTTTGGTACTACTGTTTTATAAACAGGAATATCATCTACCTTTGCACCTAATTTTTCCAATTCCTTCACCAAAATGTTACGTGCTATATCAGCTCTAGGTAAAAGTACATAATCACCATCTTTAATTTTATCCTTTAAAATATCAATAATAGCTTCAGCCCTGTATTCCTCAGGCATATATTTAACCTTTAATCCCATATCATATAATTCCTTTGCTGTAGCAGGTCCTATAGCACAGATTGTAGCATTTTGAAGAAACCTTATATCAAAATCAAATTTCTTCATTCTATTGAAGAAAAATTTAACTCCATTTACACTAGTAAAAATAATCCACTTATATTTTTTTATATTACTTAATGCCCTATCTAGCTTACTATAATTATCATTTTCAACTATTTTGATAGTTGGAAATTCTATAGCCTCACCCCCTAATTCCTCTATCTTTTTGGAAAGACTACTTGCTTGATGTCTTGTACGAGTTACAAGAACTTTTTTACCAAAAAACGGCTTTTTGTCAAACCAGCTTAAACTTTCAGCAAGATTTACGACTTCCCCAACGATTATAATAGCAGGATTTTTGAGATTGTTTTTTCTGACTTTATCAGCAATATTTTCTAAAGTACCTTTAATTATTTTCTGCCCAGCCGTAGTCCCTTTTCTTATTACAGCAGCAGGTCTATTAGGTGGCTGTCCTTTTTCAATAAGATGATTGCATATATTTTCAATATTTTCTATGCCCATTAAAAATATTAATGTTCCCTTTAGTTTCCCTAAAATATCATAATCTAAATGTGCACCTTTCTTATTTGGAGCTTCATGCCCTGTAATAACATGAAAAGAAGAACTTAAATTTCTATGAGTTACTGGGATACCACAATATGCAGGTACTGAAATAGCTGATGTTATCCCGGGTACAATCTCAAATTCCACATTGTTTTCAGCTAGTAATAATGCTTCTTCTCCCCCTCTACCAAAAACAAACGGGTCTCCGCCTTTAAGTCTTGTTACTATTTTACCTTCTAAAGCCTTTTTTAAAATAAGCTGATTTATTTCTTCTTGACTATAACTATGATTATCTGGTTTCTTTCCTACGTATATTATTTCTGCATCATCACGAGCATAATTTAATAGTTTTTGATTTACTAATCTATCATATAAAATAACATCTGCTTTTTCTATACACTCTAAACCCTTTAATGTAATAAGTTTATAGTCCCCTGGACCAGCTCCTACTAAATATACTTTCCCTCCCATTTACATATCACCTTCTATTTCTCTCAATATATTTTTACCACCCTTTTTTAAAATCTCCAGAGCAATTGCTTTACCTAAATCTACATAATCTTTTACACTTCCCACTTTTTGAACCTTTATTAATCTTTCTCCACCTATCGAAGCTACCATTCCAATCATTATTATTTTGTTTTTATCTATAAAGGCATAAGCTCCTGCTGGTACATGACATCCACCATTTAAAACTCTCATAAAATTTCTCTCAGCTTTAACTGCCAATTCTGTTTTTTTGTCGTTTATTTTAGATACTACTTCTCTAATAAAACTATCATTCTTTCTTATTTCTATTCCTAGAGCACCTTGTCCAACAGCTGGTACAATATCTATTTCGTTGAAGTATTCAGACACTTTATCTTCCAAACCCAATCTTTTTATCCCTGCTGCAGCTAAAACAATCCCATCTAGATCCATATCATACATTTTGTTTATTCTAGTCTGTATATTTCCCCTTATAGGTTCAATTTTTATATCTCTTCTTAAAGCTAGTATTTGAGATGCTCTTCTAAGACTACTTGTACCAATCTTTGCACCTATTTTTAGTTCATTTAATCTTTTTTTATCCTTAGTAATCAAAACATCTCTTGCATCTTCTCGCTCTATTATTGCTCCTATTTCTAATTCCTCTGGAAATTCACTGGGTACGTCTTTCATACTATGAACTGCTAAATCTATTTCTTTATTTAAAAGGGCAATTTCTATCTCTTTAACAAATAATCCTTTTCCACCGATTTTGTTTAATGTTTTATCTAAAATTTTATCTCCCATAGTTTTTATAATTTTTATTTTAAAATCCAATTGAGGAAATATTTTTTTTAATTTATCTATAACTATTTTAGTTTGGATAAGAGCTAACTTGCTTCCTCTCGTCCCAATAATTATCTGTTTTCTATCCATTTATCTCAACTCCTTAAAACTACACATTCATATCTTCAAAAATGAAGATTTTGTTATACAAATTATACAATTCCTTTTTTAAATCTTTTATTTCTTTATCAATATATTTCTCTATAATTCCTGAATTAATTATTTTAAACAAAATATCTCTTCGTTTATTAATATCATTTACTTCCCTTTTTACCTTTTCCCTTATTTCTCCTAAAAGATTAACATACTCAGAATATTCTTCTGGATATAATTTCTCTAACTCTTTTCTTATTTTCTTTGACAAAGCAGGGCTTTTACCATTCGTAGATATAGTTATAGATAAATCTCCTCTTTTAATCTTTGAAGGAACAATAAAATCACACATATCTTGCCTATTCACTATGTTTATCAAGATATTTTTTTCTTTACATTCCCTTAAACATTCATTATTAACTTTGTCATCATTCGTAGCTGCAAATACTAAAAAACTTCCTTCTAAATCTCCATAAATGTATCTTCGTCTTTTAATGCTTATTAAACCTTCTAAAGCATATTCTTCAAGTTTTTGTGTAAAAAAGGGACTTATTACTTCAATAATGCACCCATATTCAAGAAGAGAATTTACCTTTCTTTCTGCAACCTTTCCTCCACCTATGACCTTGCATATTTTACCATTTATGTCCAGCATAATAGGGTAGTAATTACCCATAAACCTCACACACCTTTTTTATTAGTTGATTTATATCATCATAAACTAATTCTCCATATATGTTAGGTCTTTCTATTACAACTACACTTATTCCACATTCCTCTGCAGCTTTAAGTTTCTCAACAGTTCCTCCTATTTCCCCACTATCCTTTGTTACCATGATATCGATGTTATATTTTTTTATAATTTCTATGTTCATTTCCTTCGAAAATGGCCCCTGCATCGCAATAATATTTGATGGTTTAAAACCTAAATCTTCACACCTTTTTAAAACATCACTAGTAGGCAAAACCCTTGCAAATAACCTTTGGACATTTATATATTTTACAAATATATCTAAAGTCTTACTGCCTATGGTTAGTAATATATTACCTTTCCTATTTGCTAAACTCTTTGCGGCTTCCTCATAATCTTCTGCTCGCTGAACTATATTTTGAAATTCTGATAGATTTCCAATTTCTTTCCTTTGAAATCTAAAACAGGGAATCCCTTTATATTTACAAGCCCTATTAATATTTTTGCTTACTTTTTCAGCATAAGGATGGGTTGCATCTATCACTAGCTTTATATTTCTTTCATCAATTAATTCAAGCATTTCCTCATAATCTAGGTTTTTGCTGTAAACTTCTAAATCTTCATACTTTTTAATTAAATACTTCCCATAATCTGTAGTAGTAGTAACTATAAGCGGGTAATTTTTTTTATATAAAATATAGGCTATTTCCCTTCCATCTTTGGTTCCACTCAAAATAAGAATCATATGTTATATCCCCTCGGTGTAATCATTTTACCATTTTCAATATATGTATTCGAATTACCTACGATAACTATAGTAAACATGTCTATTTCATAATTTAGCATATTTTCTAAATCAGTTATAATCACTTTTTCTCCAGTACGTTTTGCATTCTTAACTATTCCAACAGGAGTAGATGGTTTTCTATATTTTAAAATGATATCCCTCGATTCAACTATTTGATTTACCCTTCTCTTACTTTTAGGATTATATAAAGAAATAATAAAATCACCCGCTGCTGCACATTCAATTCTTTTTTTAATTATCTCCCAATCGGTAAGTAAGTTGCTTAAAGAAATTACTGCAAAATCATGCATTAGAGGAGAACCTAATGATGCAGCTGCTGCATTAGCTGCTGATATACCCGGAACAATTTCTACATCTATTTCACTTTTTCTTTTATTTATAAGTTCTAAAATAATTCCAGCCATACCGTATATTCCTGGATCTCCACTACTTACTATTGAAACTATTCTCCCTTTTTCAGCTTCATCTATAGTTAAATTGCATCTCTCTATTTCCTTTTTCATACTAGAATCAATAACTTCCTTACCTTTTAGTAAGTCTTTAATTAAATTTATATAAGTTTTATATCCTATAACAATTTGAGATTTTTCTATTGCCTTTAAAGCCATAAGGCTCATATGCTCCATATTCCCAGGTCCAATGCCAACAACATATATTTTCCCTTTATTATTCATATCATATCACCCACTTAAAAAATGCTATTTTGTATGGTGTTCCTTTCCAGATAATCCAAATAATTCTTTGGTAACTCGAGCAAATAATTCTCCTTCTTTATCTTCTCCGGCTCTTTTAAGTTCAAGAAGAGGTCTTTTAAAGAGTTTTTTTACTAAACTATTAGTAAAAAGGATTATCTGCTCTTTTTCTTTATCACTTAAATGATTCATTTTCTTTATGAAACTTTCTAACTCTTTATCAACAATTGATGAACTATAATTTTTTAATTCTTTTATAACTGGAAAGACAGGCAAACAACTATACCAATTTTCAAATTTTATGCAATCTTCAATTATAATTTGGGACGCTACTTTTGCAGATTCAATTCTCAACTGATAGTTTTCATTAGCTACATCTTTGAGCTGATCAAGTTCATATAAAGAAACTCCCATTAACTCTCCTATTTCTGGTTCTACATCTCTCGGAAGTGCTATGTCTACGATACATATTTTTTTATCTTTTTTATGATATTTTACAAATTCATCCTTCCTTAAAACATAATGCGGAGCGCTAGTGGAAGAAATAATAATATCAACTTCGTTAATCATTTTGTATCTATCTTTAAAATTTACCACACCAATTTCCCTATATCTTTTAGATAAATCAACAGCATGTCCCTTTGTCCTGTTTGTTACATATATCTCCTTAACTCCTTTGTAAATCAAATTCTCTATTGCAATTCTGCTCATTTCCCCTACACCAATTACAAGCACTTTTCTATTAGTCAAATCTTTAAAAATCTTTTCTATAAATTTAATTGCAATAGAACTTATAGATAATGAATTCTCCGAAATCTTTGTCTCCCTCTTTATCTTTTTTGCAGTAGTAATTGCTTCTCTTATTAACTTATTTAAAATTGTACCTGTAGCATTTTTATTTAAAGCAAACTCATGGGCTTTCCTTAATTGACCAAGTATTTGATCTTCTCCAATAACTAAAGAATCTAGCCCTGCAGCCACATTAAAAACATGTTTAACTGCACAATCAGATGATTTTTCATAAAAATAGTTTTCTATATAATTTGAATCTAAATCGAAAAATCTAGTATAAAATCTTTTTATTTCATCAATTCCCTTTTCAATATCACTAACAACGGCTATTATTTCACTTCTATTACATGTTGAAAGAATCAAAAATTCTTTAACAAAATGGCATTTTTTTAAAATTTTATATCCATCTTCCTTTTGACTTTCTTTAAATGAAACTTTTTCTCTTATATGTATAGGTGCCTTCTTATGATTTAATCCAACTACAACAATATCCATCTAACAATCACCTTCTTCTACTAAAGCAATAGTAATACCATCATATTTTCTTTTATTTAAGATTAATCTACCTTTATTAGAAGCCAATACAGCTACCGGTTCAGCTACTGCTCCTACACCTATAGATTTCTTAACAAAATCTGAAGTCTGAAATTTATGTTCTATTTCCTTAACTTTTCCGCTACTTATAATTTCAAGAGGTACATTCATATATTTAGCAGCCTCTAAAATACCTTTTTCATCTTTTTTTAAATCTATAGTGGCAATTTTTTTCACAGATAAAATGCTTTTATTTGCTTTATTCAATGCATCTTTAATTGCCGATATAATTTTTTCTTTATCTATTCCCCTTCTACATCCTATACCAATAATAAGATTTTTAGGTCGTAATAAAACTGCATCTATATTTCTAGGCAATCTCATATTTTCATTAGTAATAAAGATTATCCCTTTATACGCTGAATAATCTTTTGAGTTTCTTATAATCTTTATATTATACGGTAAGTGAAAGTCGATATTTATTTGAGATTCAATTCCTACCATTTCGCCATTTACTATATGAGCCGTTACTTTTGTTGCATTCTTCATATTTTCTATAATGCAGTTTAATTTTATAGCAATCGTATCAACAGCCAATGTTTCGTTGACATCGGATGAAGTAGTAATAACGGGATTTGAATTTAACCTTCTAGCAATATCTAGTGTGTATTCATTTGCAAATCCTAGATGCCCTGATAATAAAGATATAACATTTTTGCCTTTTTCATCTAGCACTATAACGGCAGGATCTACAGTTTTACTTTTAATATGCGGTGCTATTACTCTAACTACTATTCCGGTTGCCATGATGAATATAAGACACCTATATTTATGGAAAATTTGAGGGATTAAAGATTGTATATCATTTTGTATCTTTAAAATCCTATCTCCGCAGATATCAAATCTTTTATTTATATAAAGAACACTATCCTCATATTCATTTAAAAGCTTTAATCCTAACTTAATTCCACCCTTTGTAAGAGTTATTATTGCCTTATCCATTTTTATTAACCTTCCTATACTCATGACTAAAATTTTTATCATATAGTTTAGATAATTCATAATTATTTCCTAGGAAATCTCCTACAAGTATTTGTGCAGTTTTTGTAATATTAGCTTCTTTGACTTTTTGAACAATATTCTCTAAAGTTCCTACAACGATTTTTTCATCCTTCCATGAAGCTTTTTGTACTACCACAATAGGAGTGTTTTTAGGATAATGAGTAGTTAATCTCTCAACTAATTTATCAATCATATGTACTGAAAGAAAAATACACATTGATGCTCTATGGCTTGCCAAACTCTCTATTTTTTCTCTTTCAGGTACTTTAGTTCTTCCTTCCATTCTCGTCAAAATTACTGTTTGAGAAACTCCTGGTAATGTAAACTCCTTTTTGATAGCTGCCGCCGCTGCAACAAATGAACTTACTCCAGGTATTACTTCACACTCTATACCCTTTCTTTCTAATATATCCATTTGTTCTCTTATAGCACCATATATACTGGGATCTCCTGTATGTACCCTTGCAACTATTTTCCCTTCTTTTACACCTTTCTCCATAACATCTATTATTTCTTCTAAAGTCATAAATGCACTGTTATAAACATCTGCATCTATCTTTCTATTATTTAATATTTCATCATTAACCAAGGAGCCAGCATAAATGATAATATCTGCATTAGCAATTATTTTTGCCCCTTTAATAGTAATAAGCTCTGGATCTCCAGGCCCAGCTCCTATGAAATAAACCTTCATAAACACCACTCTTTTCTATTTGATATTTTATACGACTGAAACTATTATTTTTTTGCAGATATTATATAAACGGGATTTAATCCTTCCATAATTCTATAATTCCCAATCTCTTTCCCCTTTGATATCGAAACTGAAACAATATCTATATCATTAAATTTAAACTCTTTTAAATATTTAATAGATTTATATATTGTTTCAATTGTAATAGCATTAATGACAACAATCCCTCCATCTGACAATTTCTCTTTGCAAACTTTTAATATTTCTTTCAATTCTCCTCCACTTCCACCAATAAAAACTCTATCAAATGAATTTATCTTTTTAAGTTCTTCTACTGCATATCCATGAACTACATTTATATTTGGAATATTAAATTTTTTTATATTTTCAATAATTAATTTTATTCCCTCTTCATTTTTCTCTATGGCAGTAACAGAACCTTTTTTACAAATGAGTGCTATTTCTATAGAAACAGAACCTGTTCCTGCTCCTATATCTACAACATTCATATTTTCCTTTAACCTTAGTTTTGAAATAGAAATTGCTCTTATTTCTTCCTTAGTCATTGGAACTTTTCCTCTAATAAACATGGAATCTGGAATTCCACTCGTAGAATACTGCCATTTACTCCTCATCTTCTATCACCACTACAGAAATACCCATATTTCTCATTTTTGATATATTTTCGGGTGTATCACAAATAATCCTCTCATTAATGTAAGAAAGATTTTCACCAACTATCATTTTCTTATTTTTTATTCCTTCTTTTAACAATAGAGAAGCTATATAAGATGGAGATTTTCTAAAATCTGTAAGCAATATTACCTTTTTATTACTTTTTACTACATTGATAATATCTAACTCTCTTCCATGAACACTTCCTATAAAGAAATCATGCCAAGATTTATTGAGTTTTGCCATTAAGTATTGATATGAACTTATTCCTGGCACAACTTCCATTTCTTCATCTTTAAAATATTTTTTAAGATAATCTAACATACTATAAAAACCAGTATCACCAGATAAAAGTAATGCTATTTTTTTATGTTCTTTATTTTTTTTTATATAGTCGATTATTTTGGTTAATTTACTATCAATGATAACTAATTCTTTCCCACAATTTTGAAAATCCATTAATAATCTTTTCCCACCAATTAAAACTTCACTTTCATTTATTTTTTTCAAAGTAATGGGCAATATGTAATCTTTATGCCCTGGTCCCATACCAAGTACATATATTTTATTCATCGAAATTCCTCCAAAATTTTCTTAGCATTATCTCCAATATATAAAATTCCTTTTTCCATCGAAAACATAATTACTCCAACTTCTAATTCCCCATAAGAATAATTAATACATCTTTCTTCAGCTTTTTTACATAAAACTTCATAAATAGACTGATACCCATATCTCTCTATTACTTTTATTGCTGCTTCTGTAGTGATACAATCAAAAATTTCTTTTATTACCTCGCTAGGTGCTCCTAAAAGTGCTAAATTTGCTCCAATTATTTCGTTTCTAGCATCGGCAATTTTACTATGGGTATTAAAAATTCCTGCTGAAACTTTTACTAATTTTCCTATATGTCCTATCAATAATACTTTTTTCACATTTAACTCTACACATTTATTAAGCATAAACCCAATAAAATTACTAATTTTAATAATATACTTCTTTTCAATACCAAAATTCTTTAATGCCTTTTCCTCCCCATAGTTGCCTGGAACTAATACAACTTTATCAATACCTTTTTGTTTAAGTATTTTAAATTCTAAAGCCAGAGACTCTTTAAAGGCTTCATCAGACATAGGTTCAACTATCCCACTTGTTCCTAATATTGATATACCATTTAGAATTCCAAGCTTTGGATTAAAAGTTTTTCTAGCAATTTTCTCTCCTTCTGGAACAATTATAGTAACCTCTACTCCTTTATTTTTGGGTAAAATTTTTTTTATTTCATTTTTTATCATTTTTAATGGAACAGGATTTATAGCAGGACTGCCCACTGGCACATAAAGTCCTGGCTTTGTAACTATGCCTACACCTTGTCCACCTTTTATAATTATTTCAGAAGTATTTGTAATTTTCACCTTTGCACCTATCAGAATACCATTTGTAATATCAGGATCATCTCCACCATCTTTTTTTACATAACAAATTGCACTACTGTTATCTAATACTTCTGGATTTATTATTTCTAGATTTAATTTCCATCCCTTCGGAGTGTCTATTTCTATTTCTGATACTATTTCGCCTCTTAGAGCCATAAGAGTAGCAGCTTTGGACGCAGCAGCAGCACAAGAACCCGTAGTATACCCATACCTCATCTTTTTACCATCTTTAAAAACATACTTATCTAACATGCTCATACCTCTTTTCTAAAATTTCCTACTAGAGCATATAAAGAATGGCATTAATAATAGCTGCTGCAACAGTACTTCCGCCTTTTCTACCACGAGTAACTATATATGGAACATCTAATTTCAAAAGCTCTTCTTTCGATTCTGCAGCTCCAACAAAACCAACTGTTACTCCAACTATCAAAGAAGGAATAGCTTTACCTTCCTTTACTTGTTTGACTAGCTCAAATAATGCAGTAGGAGCATTACCAATTACAAATATTCCCTTAGGATTTTCCTTTATGGCCTTTCTCATTGCTACAATCGAACGGGTTACTCCTTCTTTTTTAGCTTCTTGAGCTACGTCTTCGTCTGCTACATAATTAAAAACTTGTCCTCCATATTCAGATAATTTTCTTTTATTGATACCAGCCATAGCCATTTTAGTATCAGTTATAATATTAGTTCCATTTTTTATAGCGACTTTTGCTCTATCTAAAGCTCCTTCCTTTATTACCGTAATATCTGCATACTCAAAATCAGCCGTAGTATGGATTATCCTTTTTATAATTTTACCGATATCTTCTGGAAATATCTTGCTCCCCAATTCTTTAGTTATTATTTCAAAACTCTTTTTTTCAATTTCATATGGATTTTTAATATAATCTAACATAATACCTCACCTTGTTTTATTAAATATATCTGACTCCACCTTCAACACTTTTTGTGGAATATATTTTAGAATATTCTTCTTTTATATTAATTTTATTTAAAGCATATATTAACTTTTCTATATCAACTATATTTTCATCATACAATATCCCTACAACTGTACCACTATGGGCAACATTTACCCCGTAGGCATTAAACTTATGGGATATTTCAATAATTTCGTTTAGTCTAGGTTTAAAAACTATATTCTGATTTGCTAGAGAACTTATAGTACATGCTGTTCCTAATAGCTTTTTATCTTTTTCACTGCATGCTCTTGAAAAATACTCAAAAGCCTTTTCAATATATTTTTTATTCATATTCCTCAAATGACTAAAATTATTTTTTCTAAATTCCTGAGTATCTAACATACTATTACTTTCTAGTATTAAAATATTGATTTGAGGATTCCACTCAAATTTTTCTTTAATTATGCCATTTATATGATCAAATAAAGTTAATTCTTTGAATATAGTGCTATCTGTAGGCTCAATATTACAACATAATTTCGCAAGTTCTTCATCAGATATTTTTTTACCAATTAATTTAGTAGTTGCCATAATAGTTCCACATATATCGGCAGTGCTGCTTGCCATACCCTTTGCTACAGGAATTTTTGAATTTATAGTCAAAGATAAATTTTCTGCATATTTTATAGGTATATCAAAGTATTCTAATGTTTTATATAAAGCTAAAGTAGCCTTCTTTATTCTAGAATCTAACTTGCAGCTCTTTTTCTCTTCAATTGTAACTTCAGAATAAATATCTATAGGTAATGATATAAGTTTCTCACTATCGCCTATAATTCCTTGAATATACTCTCCACAAGAACCAGGACATTTTACTTTAACTTTCATAACAAAACCTCTTCACATATAATTTTTAATCACCATTCACTATTTTGTATATTTTATCCATATCAATATTTTCTCTTACTAATTTAGCAAGCTTTTTATATTCATTCTCTTTAAATTCTTTAAAACTATTAACATTTGATTGTATCTGATTCAATCCTTTAGAAAGCCTTATTTTATTTAAAATTTCTCGTGTGAAATTTATATTGTCAAATATTCCATGAATATATGTCCCAAATACATTCCCTTCTTTATTTATTGCTCCATCGTATATTTCTGTCTCCTCATTTAATCGTTTTCTTATCTTCGTAAATGGCTTAACCTTACTACCCAATTTTGTTTGCCCCATATGTATCTCATATCCAACAATATCTTTATATTTCAAATCTTTAAAAATACCATTACTGTATATTATTTCAGCTTCAACCTGTGTAGTTGTCTTTTCAATCTCAAATATCGTCTCTGTATCTAATAACCCTATACCGTTTATTTCTTTTATTGAACTTTCCGTTCCATAAGGGTCTTTTATTTTTTTTCCAAGCATTTGATATCCTCCACAGATCCCAACTATTAATTTGCCATCTCTATGCAGTCTATATATTTGTTCTTCTAGCCCAGAATTTCTAATATATATTAAATCTTCAATAGTATTTTTAGAACCTGGAATTATTAATATATCAGGATTTCCTATACTTTCTCCTCTCATGACATATCTTAAATTAACATCCTCTTGTGTTTCAAAGACATTAAAATCGGTAAAATTTGATACATGAGGTAAGTATAATATTTCTACATTTATAACCCCATTATTGTTGTTATGTTTTCTAAACCTTTCAGCTAAACTATCTTCATCTTCAATTTTTATATCGGCATAGGGAATTACTCCTAATACAGGTATATTAATTAAATTCTCAAGCATTTCTATACCTGGTTTTAAAATTTCAACATCCCCTCTAAATTTATTTATGATTACTCCTTTAACTCTACTTCTCTCTTCTTCACTCAAAAGCATAATTGTACCATAAATAGAAGCAAAAACTCCTCCTCTATCTATATCTCCAACTAATATTACTGGAGAATCGGCTATTTCAGCCATCCCCATATTTACCAAATCGTTTTCTCTAAGATTTATTTCTGCTGGACTGCCTGCCCCTTCTATAACGACTATATCATTTAAACTACTTAACTTTTCATATGCTTCTTTTACTACATCCTTTAATTTAGATTTAAAATTATGATATTCCATAGCTGAAAGATTACCATATACCTTCCCATTTAAAATAACTTGACATTTTTTATCCGTTGTAGGTTTTAATAGAATAGGATTCATTAATACTGATGGCTTTTGCCCACATGCTTCAGCTTGAACGACTTGAGCTCGTCCCATTTCTAGTCCTTCTTCTGTTATGTATGAATTTAAAGCCATATTTTGTGACTTAAATGGTGCCACTTTATATCCATCTTCCATAAATATCCTACATAATGCAGCCGTAATTATACTTTTTCCTACTGAAGAAGCCGTTCCTTGAATCATTATGGATTTGTTTTTCAACTTAAACACTTCCTTTTTTAAATAATCTGCAATTTTCTATAAAATCTTCTGCTAGTCTCTTATTACTATAAAAGTGTATATGAGCATAAGCTCCTAAAGTGTTGTTTTTCACTATTCCGCATTTCCAAGAGTTTATAATTTTATTCTCCCTAATTTTGTCTACTCGATAGATATAATTATCATTAGTACTCTCATCTAAAATAGATCTATGAAATTCATGTGCCTTTACTTGAGTAGGCATTTTAGATATAGTACATGATTTAAGAATATTTACATAAACATATCCAAATCGTTGAAGTTTATTAGTCATTCTTGCATTTCTATTAAATATTCCAACCATTTCATATGTTTTACCATCAATGGTAGTAATAGATTTACATAAATACATTAGTCCACCGCATTCTGCATATATCGGCATTCCAAGCTCTGATGCTTTTTTTATCTCATTTCTCAATTCCTCATTTTCTTCAAGCTCTTTAGCAAAAACTTCAGGAAATCCTCCCCCTAAATATAATCCATGTAAATTATCAGGTAGTTTTCTGTCTTTTAATGGACTAAAATATACTAATTTTGCTCCTAATTCTTCTAATAAGTCTAAATTATCTTGATAATAAAAATTAAAGGCTTTATCTAATGCTACCCCTATGTTGACATCTTTAAGTCTTGTTTTATTGTCATTATTATACGTATAGTATAATGTTGAAACTTCTTTAGAAATTTCTATTATTTCATCTATATCAATAGTCTCTTCTATCATAGAAGAGAGCTTATCAAGTTTTTCATTTAAATTTTCTACTTCCGCAGTTGGTATTAATCCTAAATGTCTACTTTCGAGTTTAATATCTATATTCTTTTTTAAGTACCCTACACATTTAATTCCGGTAAATTTTTCTATAGCCTCTTTAATCAATTCATAATGTTTTTGCCCCGAAACATTATTTACAATAACTCCTTTAATTTTAACTTTTTCATCATACAATTTATATCCTAACACCTGTGCAGCGGCACTAGACGATACTCCATTTCCATCTATTACTAATATGACAGGACTCTTTAAAATTTTAGATACATGTGCCGTACTGCCATTATCTTTTTCTATTCCAAAGCCATCGTAAAGTCCCATTACCCCTTCAATTACTGAAATATCTTTGTCAAATGAATTCTTTACAAAAATATCCTTTATTGCCCTTTCTTCTAACATCCAGCTATCAAGGTTTCTAGATTTATTACCTGTTACAAAACTATGAAAAGCAGGATCAATGTAATCTGGACCAATTTTATAAGGTTGCACATTTAAACCTCTTTTACTAAGAGCTTTCATTATTCCTACAGATACT
The DNA here is from genome assembly GCF_050286925.1 of Caloranaerobacter longqiensis. Lineage (NCBI taxonomy): Bacteria > Bacillati > Bacillota > Tissierellia > Tissierellales > Thermohalobacteraceae > Caloranaerobacter > Caloranaerobacter longqiensis. The sequence continues at coordinate 38,362 of NZ_JBFWFX010000004.1, read as the reverse complement.
GTTGTCTTGCCAACGCCGCTTTGAGTACCACCAATTACAAATCTTGGCATTTTCATAAATATCATCCTCATTCTACAATTGTTTTTGCCTCATATGCATGTCTTATATAAATGTTTTGTATTCCTCTATTCTCACCTAATCCATGTAAATATACATCAACTTCATATCCAGCCTTTTCTAAAATAGTTTTCCATGAATCACTTTCTTCTCCTGCCATATCATTTAGTGCATGTTCTCCTGCTACAAGCATAAATGGCATTAAAGTAACTTTCTCTATATTATTTTCTTTAAGTCTATTCATAACTTGTTCAATTTCAGGATATCCTTCAACTGTTCCCACAAAAACGTTTTTATATCCTAAGTCATTAAATACATATTCCATTGCTACATATGCAGCATTCGAATGGTGGCAAGTTCCATGTCCCATAAAAACTACTGCCTCATTTTCTTTTAGGTTTGTAAACTGCTTTGCTAATGCATTAACTGTTTCTTTGTAATCTTCTGTAGATGTAAGCAAAGGTCTGCCTATTTTAAATTTATCAAAGAATTTAACATAATTCATAGCTTCTGAAACTAACTCTTCATATTCAATTCCATTTATTATATGTAGTGGCTGTATAATTACTTCCGAGTAACCCTGATTTTTTAGATATTCTAATGCTTCTTTTACATTAAAAACCTCAATATTATCTCTTTTCTTTAATATATTTATTATTGTTTGAGAAGTAAAAGCCCTTATTATATCGTAAGCAGGAAATTCCTCTTCAAACCTCTTTTCAGTAGCTTCAATTGTTAATTTTCTAGTTTTAGCATAGCTAGTCCCAAAACTAACTACTAAAATTGCTCTCTTATTTGAGTTTATTTCTCTTTTCATCTTTTTCTCCTCTCTTAAGTTAATATTTATATATTTTCAAACCATTCTTTTTAATTATTATTGTAGAAAGATATGGAATTTTTTCATTAATTATTACATTAATGTCCGTAATAATTCTCTCTTCTTCTGTACCACACTTAGAAATTAAAACAAAATTGTTTTCAAGCCCCCTTTTTAATAATTCATTAGCAAGAATTTTACAATCATTTGCTGGCTTCATTACTATAACATTTTCAAAATTGTCCAAAGCCCTTTTAAGTTTGTCATTATCACCTTTTCTTAATGGAACTACACTAAATCCTTCTTCCCATTCAGCTATGGGCATATTTAAACTACTCGATACAGAGCAAAATGAGGTAATTCCCGGTATTGTCTTGACTTCAATATCGTATTTCTTTAAATAATGCAAAAGATACATATATGTACTATAAATAGTAGGATCACCTAAAGTGATAAATGCTACTGTTTTGCCTTTGTTCACCATTTTTGCTATTATAGAAGCATTTTCTTCCCATTTGTTTTGAAGCTCATTTTCATCATATACCATGGGAAATGTCAAATACATTATTTCTGCATTACTTTTTATATGTTCTTTAGCTATTTTATAAGCAAAACTCCCTGCTGACTCTCTTTTTTCTGGACATATTATTACATCTACTTCATTTAATATCTTTTTTGCTTTAATAGTTATGAGTTCCGGATCTCCAGGACCAACTCCCACTCCATAAAATATACCTTTTCTCATATATACCGTTGACTTATATCTATAAAAACCTTATAGAAAGCAACGCATACCTATAAATCTTTATAGATTTATAGATCTTATCCGATACTTCTATTATGAGGCTATAAGCCTGCATAACTCGAAGTCGCTTTCTACTTTTATAGGATTGCACAGCTTAAGCATAAGCCAACGGTTTTCACCTCCTATTTTGTATTTTTGCTGTGCTTTTCTATTGCCCAATATACATATATTCCTCGCTCCGTTTAAATCAGCATTAATTATTTTATTTATAACTTTGTCTTTGAATAAACCTCGTTTAACTCGCTTCCCATTTAAAGCATTAGTTAAATCAAGGTTATATTGGGATAATTCTTGCATTATTTTTATATCTTCTGTTAAGCTACTTACTTTAGATGTGTAGCTTTCATCTACGAATTTTACTTCTATTCCATAACCTTTGGCTTTGTATTCTATATACCTTATTAACTTTCCAAATGGTATTTGTATAAAGCTTTGCTTGTTAGTTTTATTCAATCTGCACTTACCATTATTTTTTAGATTGTTTAGGTTGTCCGATAATATTATCTCTGTTACATCATGTTTTTCTAGATACTCTAATACTCTTTTACTGATTTTATGAAATTGATCATGAAAATATCTATTTCTTTTTTCGTAAATATATGTTCTATATTTTTCTAAATATCTTTTTCTATTTTTATCTTTTGTAGTCTTTATTTCTCTGTTTAATTTTGCTATAAATCTATTAAAGTTAGCGTTATATGTCTTGAACTTTTTACCATCTATTATTAAACTTAGTGTTTCTTTATCGTCTACATATATACTTAAAAGGTTGTTTATTCCTATATCTATCCCTGCACTTTTGTAAGGTTTTTCTTTTATTTCTTTCTCTTCTTTTTCATATATGAAAAGTAAGTACAATTCACTGTTTGAAAAATTAAGATGTACTGCTTTAATATTTTTTAAATTCCCTACTACTTTCTCTAATTCTTTATGATTTATATATGTCCTTATCATTTTATTGTTAAGGTTTATTCCTAGCTGATTTTTTCTTTTTAATGAAAATCCTTTATAACTATCTAATGGAATTGTATAATTAGTTAGTTTTGATAGTTTTTTAGGTTTTGGCGGTTTTGCTTTATAATCTCCACTTTTAACTCTAGTAAAAAATCCTTTATATTGATATTTTACTCTTTTCATTATTTCTACTAAATTGTGAATTTTAAGTCTTTTAGATAAGTTTATTAAGTCATTCATTATTTGATGGTTTTTATATTTATTTCTGATATAAGTTAGCTTTTCTTCTAGCTTTTTCGGAGTAGTTCTTCTAAATAGTGCTCTCATTATTTCATAGTTAGTTAACAACCTAAAATCTCCGATGTTTTGTTTATAGTCTTGATTAAGGAGTATTATATACATGTTTTCAAAATGTCTATACTTGTAAATATAATCTATAACCTTTGATTTGAATTTTTTGTCTTTTATTCTCATTTTGTATGTTCTTATATTTTCATCTGCTGATTTACTCATCTCCCTTTAACTCCCTCTATAATCTTCCTTAACTACTTTTTGAATTTATAATTGTTTTAAAGTTTTTATAAGTTTTTATAAATATTTTGTAACTGTTAATTATCCTCCATAAATCTTATATTAATTCTATTATTTTAAATAATTCATCCTTATTTTTAGGTATACCATATTTATTTTTTATTTCTGGGTATTTATCTCTTAATTTTTCATAAAATTCAAGTATTATCGGTTTCTTTACATTCGCTATTTCCATTAATTTATCATTGCTAAATATTTCATATGGTGTACCTTCGCCAAGAATATTACCGTCATATAATACATATATATAATCAGCCCAAGAATAAATATTATCTGGATTATGTGAAGAAATAATAATTGTCTTATTTTCATTATTAAGCTGATTAAGTATTTCAATTATTTCATCAGCAGCTTTTGAATCAACATTAGCTAATGGCTCATCTAAAATTATTACTTCAGGACTCATTGCAAGAATAGATGCTATTGCAACTTTTTTCTTTTCTCCTCCACTAAGAAAATGAGTAGGCCTATGAACTAAATTTTCTATTCCAAGCTTAGTTATTACATAATCTACTCTCCTCTTAACTTCATTAATCGGTATATTTAAATTCATAATACCAAAGGAAATCTCTTCATATACACTTGAAGAAAAAAGTTGAGCATCAGAATCCTGAAAAACTATTCCAACCTTACTTCTTAAATACTTTAGATTTTTTTTATCATATACAACTTCTTTGCCTTCAAAATATATTTTCCCATAATCTGGCTTGTATAGCCCATTCAAATGAAAAAATAAAGTAGTTTTGCCTGCTCCATTTGGACCTAAAATACCTATTTTTTTACCCTTTTCAATATTAATATTTAAACCCTTAAGTGCATAAGTCCCATCAGGATACTTATAGTGTATTTTTTCACAGGAAATTATTATATTCTTCAATATACTTTCCTCCATTAACTTTAATTGTTTAGAAGAATGCTATAACTATAGTAAATGTAAAATATATGGAAATCAAAATCTTATTTTTAAATGAATATTCATATTCCTCTTCTAAAACGTTAATCTCACCATCATATCCCCTTGAAATCATTGAAAGGAACAACATTCTATGAATGTGAAACGATTTTATAAATACATTACTTATAAGTTTACCTAATGAATAATATCCTCTTTTAATACTGCTATATCCTAACCTACAAAGTTGTGAATTTTTTATATTACTCGCGGTATCTAACAAAACAAATATAAACCTATATATTATCATGAATATTTCAACAAAAGTTTTAGGTAACTTCATTCGCCTTAAAACCCATATTATATCGTTAATTGGAGTAGTAAGAGATATAAAATAAAGACAATTTATTGAAGCAAAAACTCTAAAAAATAGATGTATTCCTGTATTTAATCCCTCTTTTCTTAATCCAATATAAAGGGATTTAATTTTTATAAAATAATCTAAAACTTCATAAGTTCTAGAAAAATCGATTGCAATTGCTAAAAAACTAATAATTAAAAATGGAAGTGGAATAAATAAAATTTTAAGATAATATTTTACTGGTATTTTGGCTATTACTAAAATACTAAATGAAAAAGTAATAATCACAAAAATATATAGAAATAATGATTTAGATATAATGCATGTAAATAATGGAAAAAGTCCAAAAAGAACTTTTTCCATAGGATGAATTTTTCTAATATTATTCATATATGAATATTTATCTATCAAAATCATTTAATCTACCATTCTCCTTCTTTTCCCCATGTAGTAACCAAAGAAATAGAAAATAAATCCACTTCCTATAGCTGCTTGAAGAGCAAATAATAAACTTTCTATTTCTCCACTTGGAGGCTCCCAAATACTATTAAACCATGGTTCATAATCCGGATCTAATGTACTTATATATTCTTCAGCTAAACCATCAGCTCCACCAAATTCTGCATCTTTTTTTACTACAAGAGGAATAATAGTAAGTATTATAACAATAAAGATAATTAACAAATTTCTTTTAAACATCATTTCTCCCCCCTTATTGCAGCCAGTTGTTGAAGTTCATCCTTATTATATTGAGTTAGTAAATTGTATACGACTACAGTTAAAAATCCTTCACTTATTGCTAAAGGTATTTGTGTAACTGCAAATATACCTAAAAATTTAGTTACAGAAGCAATAACTCCACCAATTTCAGATGGAAAAGCAACTCCAAGCTGTATTGACGTAACAATATATGTAACTAAATCTCCTATTGCTGCTGCAAGAAAAATACTTAAACTTTTTGATTTTTTACCTTTACTAAATAATTTATATATTCCATATGCAGCTATTGGACCAGCAATTCCCATTGAAAATACATTTGCTCCTAATGTAGTTATTCCCCCATGTGCAAGTAAAAGCGCTTGAAATATCAAGACTATTAGAGCTAGTACACTTGCTATCATAGGCCCAAATAATATAGCACCAAGACCTACTCCGGTAGGATGAGAACAACTTCCTGTAACAGATGGGATTTTTAATGATGAGAGTACGAATACAAAAGCACCGCATAATCCTAACAACATTTTCATATTAATATCATCTTTACATATTTTATTCATTCTCCTTATGCCAATTAATATAAATGGAATTGAAACTATAAACCAAATAATAGTCCATTTAACTGGTAAAAACCCTTCCATTATGTGCATTGCATATACATTATTTGGTGTTAGAAAATATAAAAAGTAAATAGATAAGAATAAAAATATTTTTTTGTTTTTCATATTTTTTCCCCCTTTTTATGTATTTCATATTTTTTAAATAAAAAGTTACATATACCATAATTATTTATGATATATATATTTTGTAAAAAAACAAAACCTTGCAACAGCATGCAAGGTTTTTCGCTAAATAGACATAATAAAAGACACACTAGGGAACACAAGTGCATCTTTTACTATCAATAATAACGCACACACTTCCCTCCGAAGCTGTTGCTAAAGTTTTAAGGCAGGTTTCCTGGCTCGCGCTTCATCCTACTCCCTTGCCTTCCCTGGTTTTACCAAGTGGCATAATAAGGTTTCGTCTTCGCTCACAGTAGCGGGGGCTGCGTCGGATTTTCACCGAACTTCCCTTTTAACTTCTTTAAATAAAGAAGCACCTTAAAACTTCAATATTAAGTTTTTCTTCAATTTCTATTATAAAAATAATAATAGAAATTGTCAATAAAATATAATTTTGCCCCTATTTGTAATATGTATAAGATTATAAGGTTGTAAAAAAAATATTAAAGCTATTCTTATTGATTTTTTCATACTTTAATAATCACTTGCCAATCTTTAAATAATTATCTCAATATCTACATGTCCTAAACTTGCCGCTACATATAAAGGCGTCTGTCCATAATCATCCTGTGCCTCTAAATCCCCACTATTTAAATCGCTCACACTTTAACCCTCCATTTTGTATTTGTAATATTGTAAGTATTCTATCATTCTTTCCTCACTAAGAGCATGGTTAACCTTAACTATACCGTTTTATACTTCAATACGCTAAAGTGGGCTATCTTTTCAATAAGCCCGCTAAAATTATCAAAAACATCTAAAAATTATTTCAATACTAGATACTATCTCTTTTAGTTTTTTATCCTCTATAACATATTCTCCAACTTCTTCAATATCTTCGTATAATTTCTCCGTCTCATAGTTATACTTTTCCATTATTGATATTTTACCTTCTGGATGTGTTATACAATATTCCTTACCCTTATATCTAAACTCTATTTCTCCTCCTCGCTTTAAGTTGTCGTAAAACTCATCTAATGTATTAAATTTATTTTGCATAACATATCTCCTCTTTAGTTATTGTAATTATTCTGATTTAAATTCAATTCTTTCCCACAATTTACGTCCTTTTTCTGTCATTTCAAACCAATAATCCTCAATCTCTTTATTATCATAAGATAATTTAATAAAGTAATCATTGCTACTGCCATTAGGATATGTTATATATATCAATGACTTATCAAGTAATTCATTTAAGCATTTTTTAACCTTTTTTCTACTAAACTCTATATTAAAATAGGATAGCAAGTGTTCAATTTGTTCGATGTTTTCTCCATCATCTGCTAATGTATTCAAAATTTCAAATAAAAGTTTATCCTTCATCATAATTAAGCTTTCCTCTCTTGTCTGCTATTACTTCTAATATACCTTTTATTAATTTTAAACTTACATAAATCTATGTTCATTGTATACAAAACCGCTTTTACATGTCAATACCATTAATGCAACTTTTTACCGACGTTTTTCTGCAATTTTCGTCATATTATGTTAAATCAACCTAAAAAAATAATAGCTCCATATCGAGCTAATCATAATTTTGATATTCATAAAATTATAAAAATGTTCAGCTTTTTGTGTCTAAAATACTCTGTTTTTTATCTAAGATTAGGAAAGTTTAATTGTCTTAAAGCTTCATAAGCTATAATTGCCACAGAATTTGATAAATTCAAAGATCTTGCATGCTCATTATCCAGCATTGGTATTCGCATACATCTATCTATATTCTGTTTAAGCAACTCCTCTGGTAATCCAGCCGTTTCTTTTCCAAACACAAGAAAACACCCATCAAAAAACTTCATGTCTGTATAACTTTTTTTCGCTTTTGTAGTTGCATAAAAAAACTTCTCTTTTCCATATTTTTCTAATAATTCATCAAAACTATCATAATAATGTATATCTAAAATATGCCAATAATCTAATCCTGCTCTTTTTAAATATTTATTATCTAGCGAAAAACCTAATGGCCTAACTAAATGCAATGATGTACCTGTAGCTGCACAGGTTCTAGCAATATTCCCTGTATTTTGTGGAATTTCAGGTTCAACTAAAACAATATTTAAAGCCATAAAAAAACCCCCTTATAAATTTTTATCATCATTATCTTTTAATATAATATTAACCTCTATTGTATCATTTCCTGCTTTAAATGGAATACAGTATATAACTTCATCGCTTACTATATATTTTATATCTTGCCCATATATCAACGCTGGTATAGACAAATCAATTGCAATTCCTGTATTATAAATATCTGAAATAGCATTACAAATTAACATATTATTCATATCACATAATATTTTTACACAAGAAGCATCTAATTCAGCAATAGGAATATCATTTAAAATGCTCGATACAATCTTTTTAGATATTGACTCAGAGAGTTTTATTATAATCTGTCCTTTTAAATTACCAGATAAACCGGTAATTATCCCTATATCATCTTTTAACTCAACCTCTTTTTTTATATAAGGTTCTTCAATTTCCACAAATAATCTTATTGCCTGGGAAAATATTTCTTGCCCTGATTTTATCAAGGCACTTATTATAATATCATCCATATGTCCACTCCTTCAACCTAATTTAATACTATTATTGATTACTATATATAATTTTTATTCTATTTTTTGAATTATAAAATTAGTCGATAGTCAATAAAATAATAACTATTGACTATCGACTATCAACTATTAAAATATTAATTCTTTTAAAGCTTTATATACACCGTCATTATCATTTGTATCCGTAATTATATCAGCCTTCTTTTTTACTTCTTCTTCTGCGTTGCCCATAGCTATACCACAGCCTGCAAATTCTATCATTGATAAATCGTTATAATTATCCCCAATAGCTATCACTTCACTACTTTTAATATTTAATATATTACATAACTTTTCTAGTGCTTTACCTTTAGATACACCTTTATTCATTATATCAAAACTAGCTTTCCATGAACTTACAATTTCGATGTTCTTATTCTTACTAAGTATATTCTTTACATAATTTAATTTATCTGAATCATTATCCATTATAACAAATTTATAAATCTTAGGTTTTCTCTCTTCAAATAATTTCTGGGCATCATCAATTAATTGTATATTAATTCTGTCCCCTGATTTCTGTTTTTTATTCCAATTATAGTATTTTAAAGAATTATAGTTTAATTCTTTTGTATAAAATGTATCATTATCATAAAAATGAAAATACATATTATTGTCTTCTAATACTTTAATTATTTCTCTACAGTCAACAGGATTTATAGGATTTTCATAAAGCACATTATTCCTATGATATTCACAAATATATGCTCCATTACAAGCTATTATTGGAGTTACGATTCCCAATAACTTTGCATAAAATCTTGCAGATGTGAATATTCTGCCGGTTGAGATAACTACTTGTATTCCTTTTTCTGTAGCAATTTTTAATGCATTCTTATTTTTCTCTGAAATTTCATTATTACTATCCAATAAAGTTCCATCCATATCTACTGCTATCAATTTATAATTCATGCATATCCCCTTCTCTATTTTAATTTTTTTAAAAAATCTTATTCACTAATCAAGATAATCATAATCATTATACTAAATTATTTCATAATTTTTTCGATGTTAAAGGTATTAAATATGGACTATTAGTATATAAATTTTCGGTAATAACAACATTTAAATTATACGCCATTTCTATATTTTCATATGTAATTACTTCTTTAGGTTTCCCAATACTAATTATTTCACCTTTATTGAGTAAAATCATTTTACTGCTATATCTAGCCGCTAAATTTATATCATGTATAACAATTACTATAGTCATATTTTTTTCTGTATTTAATTTTTTTAGCAGAGAGAGAATCTCTATCTGATGGTTTATATCTAAATGCGAAGTAGGTTCATCTAAAAGCATAATTTCAGGCTCTTGAGCTAAAGCTCTAGCAATAATTACTCTTTGCCTCTCTCCGCCACTAATTTGGTTAATACTCTTATCTTTTAAATGCAGAGTATCTGTAAGTTTTAGCGAATCTTTTACTATTTGAAAATCTTTATAACTTTCACTTTGAAATCGACCTAAATATGGATTTCTCCCCATAACAACTACGTCAAATACTGAAAAATCATAAGCAATATTCGTATCTTGCGGAACTATAGCTACTTTTTTTGCTAGCTCCTTTGCCTTATATTCTCTTATTTCTTTTCCATCTATTTTAATAGAACCTCTACTCGGTTTATATATAGAAATCATATTCTTTAATAGCGTCGACTTCCCTGAACCATTAGGACCTATTATGCTGACAAATTCTCCTTTTTCTATTTTAAAATTAATATCCCTTAAAACCAAATTATCTCCATAACTAAAATAAAGGGATTCAACTTCAATAGCCATCTCCATCTATTTCACTCCTGAGTAATAAGTCTTTTTATTCTTTAACAAAAGATATAGAAAAAAAGGAGCCCCAAACATAGCTGTAATAATACCTACAGGCACTTCTGTTGGTGATATTATAGTTCTCGCTATAGTGTCTGCAAATATCATAAATATTCCTCCGACTAATGCAGAAGAAGGCAACAAAATCCTATGGTCAGGCCCTATAACAAGTCTTATTATATGCGGTATTATTAAACCAACAAAACCAATAATACCACTTACCGAAACTACCATTGCTGTCATAAAAGCACATATAACTAAAATAGTTAATTTTACTCTTTCTACCTCTATTCCCATACTTCGTGCAGATTCTTCTCCCGTAAGCATAACATTCAAATCCCTTGAAAAGAAATTTAATATTGCTATTGAAAGCAGAACAGGTATTGTAATTGGAATTAATTCGTCCCATCCTTTTGAAGAAAAACTGCCCAAAGTCCAAAATATTATCCTATTCACGTCTTTTGTATGTATAACCATCAGAAAAGACATAATAGCCGTAAAAAGCTGTCCAACGGCTATCCCAGATAATAAAAGCGTATTTATTGGAACCTTGTTCTTTACCTTTGAAATAAAATAAACTATAAAAGTAGAAATCATAGCTCCTAAAAAAGCACCAATCGAAACGCTCGAAAGTTTTAATAAACCAATATTAAATCCCGAAATAATTATTATAGAAGCACCTAAAGCTGCTCCTGATGATATCCCAATAACATATGGATCAGCCATAGGATTTTTAAACATTCCTTGAAAAGCAGCCCCAACACTTGAAAGGGCTGCTCCTACTAATACACCTAATAATACTCTAGGCAATCTAACTTTTAAAATAATGATAAAATGAGATTGTGGTATTTTATCTATGTCTACATAACTGCCAATATAAGGCAATCTTGAAATTACTATCTTAACTGTTTCCGATACACTTATATTAGCAGTACCTATTGTAGCAAATACACAGATACTTATTACCAATACAATAAATAATATTAAAAACACTATACTTCTCTTACATTTAATTTTAGATATAAACTCCATATACATCACTACTCTATCTTATTTAAATGCTTCTGGATGTATTTTTCTTGCTATCAATTCTAATCCATCTACTATTCTAGGTCCTGGTCTTGATATTATATCAGGGTCTAATATATAAACTCTATCATTCTTGATAGCATTTATATTCTCATATCCAGCTCTTGATTTTATACTATCTACCGTTTTGTTCTCTCCATATTTTGGTACCAAATATACATCTGGATTTCTTTCAATAAGCTGTTCTAAATCAAACTGAGGATATTTCCCTTTTGCATCTTTGGCAATGTTTTCTCCACCTGCTAAATTAATAAGCTCATCAATGAAAGAACCTGGACCTGCTGTCATTAACGGTTTATCCTGCAATTCATAAAATACTTTCACTTTTTCTTTCCCTGAAACTTTTGATAACACAAAATCTCTTTTTGCCATCATATCAACTATAGTCATTTTAGCAGCTCTTCGTCTATTAGTTATTTTGCCTAATTCATCAATCAAATTAATTACATCATCTATAGACTCTGGCTCATAACTTAATACTTTAATACCAGCTTCTTTTAATCTCTTATTAACTTCTTCTTTACCCTGTCCATACTGTATTACTAAATCTGGAGCTAGTTCTATTATTTTTTCAACATTTACATTAAAAGAATCTCCAACTTTTTCTTTACTTTTTGCCTCTTCTGGATAATTACAATAATTTGTTACACCTACTACTCTGTTACCTAAACCTATTGCAAATAAGATTTCAGTATGACTAGGTGCTAGAGACACTATTCTTAATGGCTCTTTTTCTATTGTAACTTTATTTCCGAAATCATCTTCTACTTCTATTGGATAAATTGCACCAACTTTATTAGATTCATTTATCTCACTCTTATTATCAATATTTTCTTCTTTCTTTTTAATACAACCCGTAAATGCTCCCATAATTAATATTAAAGATAATAATAAGACTAATACTTTAGTAAATTTACTTTTAATCACTTTATCCCCTCCGTTTATTATCTAATACTCAATTCCTTTCCTCGCTGGTATGCCCTTTTCAAAAGGATGCTTAATCATCTTCATTTCACTAACTAAATCTGCTCTATCAAGTATAGCTTTAGGAACATTCCTTCCTGTTAATATGATTTCCATATTTTCAGGTTTCATGTCTAAAATATGTAGAACTCTATCTATTGAAACTAATTTATTACTTATAACGCCCATAACTTCATCCAAAATAAGAATATCGCAATCATTTTTCCTAATTGTCTCTTCAATAAAATCAAAAGCATAACTAATTTTTTTCTTTAATTCTTCTTTTTCAGCTTCATTCATATTCCAGAAAAACTTTTTTGATTTATCAAATCTATATATTTCAAAATTCCCATTAAACTTTTTCGTACTAAATAATTCTCCGGAATCACGTCCTTTTAAAAACTGTACCATTTTTACTTTGTAACCATATCCAACAGCTCTCAATCCTAGCCCTAATGCCGCTGTAGTTTTCCCCTTACCATCACCTGTATAAACTTGAATTAATCCTTTATCCATTTTCCCTACCCCCTTAAAATCTTGATAAAACATAAAAATATCAACCCTATCAAATGAACAATAGGGTTTTTGAATCCACAATATGATAATATCAAATTGTATTTATTTCTTCAAATTATTTTCTCTATATTTTTAAGATAAAATTCTCTTTATTTACAACCTCATCAGCTTTTTTAACTATACTATTCTCATTACCTTTTAATACCATTATTTTAGTTTGTTTATCTTTTTTAGTTTTAATATTTACTGTTAAATTTTTTAACTTATCATTATCCATTATAATCCAATAGAAATCCTGTCCTAATTTCTCAACATATAACTCTCCAGCCCTGATAAACCTATCGTTAAACATAACATTACAGCCTCTATTATTACTAATAGAAATTTTATCTACATTACTAGCAATAATACTATAAACATTTAACATCTTTTTGTGTCTTGCTCTCATAAGTCTTCTAGCTCTCTTAATATTTAGAATGCTAGATAAAATACTTCCACATTCTTTTAAGATCTCAACATGATCACTTTTTATGTTATATCTATCTCCATATACAGTATAAACACTTTCTTCTGTTACAGTCCCATCTCCTCTGATTGTATAAACTGCATATTTGGGTTTACCATCAAACCATTTAATAGATTTGGGTATCTTTTCAACACATAAATACTTTCTAGTCTGTTTTCCTGTTCCTGCTATAAGATAAATTTTTATGCCTTTTTGATACATTTCGTATATGTTTTTATTTAAAATATTCAAAAACTCATTTTTACTACTGATTTGAGAAATAGGTATGAATCGCATAAATCCATTGTTATTTTCTATAAATAGATAATCTCCATACTCACTACTAGGTAATAAATCTTTGATTGATGGAAAATAATTGTGCAATAAACTTAAATTATCTTTTTCTCTATGAATAATCTTCAAAATCCAAATAAAACCCTCCCAAAGAATTTTTAAAAATAAACTATCGCTATATTCTTTATAAGGCAGTTCTCCTCCTGCCCAAAAATAGTATGCATTTACTGCTCCACTATTAGGTGTTGAAATCATAATGAGTTTATCTACATCATTTTCATAAAAATCGCTTTGAATATATGCTCTTGCAACTATCCCGCCCATACTATGACAAATAATATTAACTTTTTCTTTTTTTGTCTTCTCTTTTGCTTTTTTAATTACAGGAATTAAATATTTTTGTGCGGAATAAGCATTTTCTTTTCTCCAATCATAAAACGCTATAAAAAGGTTTTCGTCAAGCCTATATCCTAGTTTATTAAGGTCTTCTATTATCGGCCTATATACATAATCGGCTGGTCCGAATCTAAATTTTCCTGTACCAGGAATTATATCGCTACCAATAGAACCAAAAAGCCCTGGTATAAAAACTATTGGATATTTAAAAAACATCCTACCACCTTCTATGTCTTTTCTAACATATTATGCGGTAGGATTTAAAAATGAGCAAAAATAAAACTGCTAATATTTAACTATATATTTTTCTTTCCTAGCTTCTATTTTAACACCTTCAAGCTTTAGTAATTTAATTTTGTAATCAATTCCTCCCCCATATCCACCTATCTCTCTATTATTATTTATAACTCTATGACACGGAACAACAATAGGAATAGGATTTTTGTTATTTGCTCCACCAACGGCTCTAAACCCCTTTGGTTTCCCTATTGCCAAAGCTATATCTTTATAAGACTTAACGCTCCCATATGGAATCTTAAATAGCTGTTTCCAGACTCTTTTTTGAAATTCTGTACCATAAAATTCTACTGGCATATCAAACTTTTTTAATTTACCCTTGAGATATGACTTTATCTGCAAACTATATTCCAACTCTTTACCATTATACTCACTAATTTCATCAAAATAAATTCTAAGCCAATTAAAAAAATTTTCTTTCCCTTCTGTCTGTAAACTCAACCTTACTAACCCTTTGCTTGTAAAAGCTAAATATATCTCGCCAAGCAAATCCGAGACAAAACTATAATAATAGACTTTCATTTAAATACCTACCTCTCTCCTTTGACTAAATACCATTGATCCCTTACTAGCTTGTCTAATCTTGGGTTATTCTTAATAGCTCTATTAGATATAACTTTACTAAACCATTTTAACGCCTCTTCTCTATCTCCTAATCTTCTATGTAGTTCTCCAATCAAATAAGCTAATGATAATTCATCAAAAGGAGTCGAAGGAATATCTTCGTTATAATACGCATTTTCAAAAAGTTCTACACTTAATTTTAAAAATCTTTCTTCTTCTGCATTCCCATTCAATCTGTTCATCCAAGCCAGTCTTAAAGTTATATTTCCCAAGTCATAATTTTTAAAGTTTAATAGCTGACCACAGTATAAAGCCAACTTATAACATGTAATTGCTTCATCCACACTTCTCTTTGAAGAAAATTCTCTTTTTATCCATTTATTTGATACATTCTGCTTAATCACTTCAATATCTTTAGATTTTATCTTGTCAAACTTGTCCTCTAATGCAGCATACCCACATTCTGGGCAAACAAATACACTATATTTTAAAGGATTCTCTCCTTTATAATATGTAAAAAAATCAGTATCTCTTTTTTCAACTCTTAGTTTAGAACTTTTAACTTTGCTTGTTGTAAAATCACTTTTACAAACAGGACATTTTACCTTTTTTGTGTATAATTCTTCCATTGTAATCCCTCCGTATATTGCTTATATTGTACTAGGTCGTTTATTGCGATTCATCTGTTTGTCCAGGTCCTACCTTGACAATTTCTTTTCTAGGTTTGTAATAATCGCTAGATATAATCTCTGTCTTTATTTTTTTACCATTCTCATAAATTTCCTTATACGTTTTAACTTTATACCCATATCTTCCTTTTTGTAATATATTTCTTGTTCCTGGTTTTAATTTTTTATCAACTTTTATCTCTACTTCTGGTTTTAATACCTGAATAATCTTAGATTTTATCTTAACCACTCTATTTTTTTTAACCTTTTTACCAAAAATCGTTATTGTTAAATTATTATCTCTAACTTCTGAATGTATATATACAGGATAATCTGTATTATTACTAAATTTAAAATCTAAATAATCATATGCAACAGTTGCATCTAATCCTTTTTCAACATATATCGCCGGTATAGAATGAGGATGTCTCTCCTCTACTTTAAGGTCCGACAATAAAACTGCATTATACAATGTTGTAGAAACTTGACAAACTCCTCCTCCAACACCTGATGTTAAATCTCCATCTAATATTATTTTAGCCTCTTTATACCCTGCATTAGCATCTCTAGGGCCTGTAGTTTCATTAAAAGAAAAAACCTCACCAGGTAAAATAATCTTCCCATTAATACTGCTAGATGCTAATTTAATATTATATTTTCTTCCTGGACTACTGCCTGCAAAAGTAGTAGAAAAACTTCCTAATCTATCTTTTATATGCTTTAGCATATCCTCTGTAATTTTAGGTTTTTCTATATCTACTGGTATTTCCACAGAACCTCCTACTAAAACTGCTCTTACTATTCTACTTTCTAATTCTTCTCTATTAACCTTTCTACCATACACTTCAGGAAATACTTTAAAACCATTCTCACTATAAATTATATAAGCATCTTTACTTTCTACATTTATATCTTTAGAAACTCTAATTATAATATTTCTTAAGTTAATATCATTATACAATAATCCCATTTCTATATTGTGTCCATTAACTCTAGTATATAATATATCTTTAATTCTCTTTATTATAGTACCTTGTCTACCAATCAAAAAAGCCTCATCAACAGCTTTGTAATAATCATAAGCAACACCCAATTCTTTATATTCAATTATATACTTATAATCTTCATAAATTAATTTAATAAATTTATTATTAAGTTTATAACCCAATTCCCTTTCTAGATGTATTATAGCTTCACTTCTGTCCAGTCCTCCTACATCTATATTGTTAATTTTAACACCTTTATATATAGTAGTTATATTCAATGAAATAAATATAAATATAACAAATAATAAAATTAAAGCAATTAATATACTCACAAATACTTTAACAAAATATCTATTTAAACCAGACATAATATGCCCCCTTAGACAGTAATAACATTATCTTAATTCACCTTATTAAATACTATTAATTAATTGCTAATTATATGAAAATTAACTGTCTAAAGAGGCCACTTTATATCACTTTGACCAATATATATTTATAATATCACCATTTTTTAATTTTTGCATCAACTCAGCCTTTTTACCATTTACTTCAAGCTTTAACATACCCATAGGTTTTGATAAATCAAAATCGATGTAATCAAAAATATCGACAAATATAAAACTCTCTTTTTCATAAGAAATAATTTTATCTTCACCATTAATTTTTAATGTAATTGTATTATGACTATTATTTTTTTCAACATCTTTTTCTTTTTTTATTTCAACAGAAATCTCATCATTATTTTTAAGTTCACAATCACTTGATATTTTATTACCATTAATAAATATTTCATTTTCTTCAATGCTTATATTACGTTCCATTAACAACTCAAATAAAGTCTTTATCTCATCATATACAATTTCATCATTTTCATTGATTATAATGTTATCATCAACTCTTCTTCCATTTACAACAACTTTTTTGATTAAATTTATTTTCTCTCCGTTCAAAAATACACATTTATTTATATTCACTAAATCATAAAGTCTTGGCATAGCTTTTTTACCCTTTGTAGCTGCTTCAATAATAATTTCATCTCCACTATCTAATTTATGCTCTAGATTAGCAGGTCTTCTATTGACAAATATCTTTGCAGGCTCTCCAATTTCTCCTTTAATTATCTTTTCTTTACCATTTATAAAGCATTTAAAGTCATCCCCTCTTTTAGGTATAAGATTTCTTGGATTATACCCAATAAGTACAAGCACATCTGATACTTTTATCTTTTTAGAATTCAACAGCTTTACCTTTTTGCCATTTACGATTATTTCTAAGAAATCTTTATATTTACTTTGTATTGCAGTAATAGCTATTCCTATTGGGGTAATTGCATGAGGCCCATTCAATTCTTCTGGTATACCTTCTACATTTTCAATAGAACTTGTATCTCTGATAACAACTCTTTCTTTTGGCAAACCTAAAAAATTAGCAAGCAAATCAGGTAATCTAGGTATATTACTACCTCCTCCTATCAAAAAGACAGCACTAGGAGGTTTATCGTTATATTCTAGTATTCGTTTTGCAATTTCTTTTGCTAAATTTTCAATAGATTCTATTATACTATCTAATATCTCTTCACTTGTAAGTTCATGCTCTATCCCAACTATATCTGTGAATTTATGTTTGGTTTCCCTATTTAAACTTACTTTTAATTTCTCAGCAGTATCATAATCTAGTAAGTAAGTTTTTGCAATTTGTTCCGTAATTTCATCTCCAGCAATAGAAGCCATTGCATATGCTACTATTGTTCCATCTTTTGTAATTGCTATATCTGAAGTCCCAGCCCCAATATCAACAAGAGCAAGATTTAATAACCTAAGATTTTTCTTAATAGCTACATTAATAGCTGCAATCGGTTCTAAAGTAATGTTTATTACTTCTAAATTTACTCTATTCATTACAGTATACAAACTATCTACAACTACATGAGGTAAAAATGTTGCTAACAAATCAACACCTATTTTATTTCCTCTATGCCCTTCCAAGTTTTCTATAAAATTATCATCTAAATAATAATTTACTACTGTGTACCCAACACAATAATATTTAGATTCTTCCATGCTTTTGTTAGACTCTAACAGCTCCTGTGCCTTTTGCACAGCTTCCATTTCTAAACTTTCTATCATTGTTTTATCTATTTCCGTCCCTATTTCTGTATTTCTATCAACCCTTACCCTGTAAGTTTTAAGTGCTCTACCTGCTGCAGCTATTGCAACTTTATCTAATTTTTTACCAACTTTATTTTCTAAACTTTGTTTTACTTCCTTAACTATTTTAGCAACACCATTAATATCATGAATTTGTCCATCATACATGCTTCTTTCTTCATGTTCTCTGATTTCGCTGGCTATAATTTTGAATATTCCTTCATCGTCATAAA
The DNA here is from genome assembly GCF_050286925.1 of Caloranaerobacter longqiensis. Taxonomy (NCBI): domain Bacteria; kingdom Bacillati; phylum Bacillota; class Tissierellia; order Tissierellales; family Thermohalobacteraceae; genus Caloranaerobacter; species Caloranaerobacter longqiensis. The sequence goes on along the minus strand of NZ_JBFWFX010000004.1, from coordinate 19,303 downwards.
TTCCTACTAATCCAATAACAGTTCTTGTACCTATATCTAAAGAAAAAATCAATCTTTCTTTGTCTATATTAGAAATCTCATAGGCCACTTGAAACACCCCTTTTATAATTTAACCAATTAAACCTATTCTCCATAAATCCCTATAATTCCTTTTATAACGTCAAAAAAGTCTACATCATTAGTTTAAATGTTGCAAATATAAATACATGATACTATTTATATGAAATCTACATAACTTTTTCATTTAGCAAATTAAAAGGTAGGCATTTCAAAGAATACCTACCTTTTATTATCGCAGAGAACTTTTATTAAGTTATTTTTTATATATTTGTTTCTAAAGATCAAACATTAAGTTTTTATAAATGCTAAGACTTTTATATTTTGCAATACCTGTAATGTTATGTCTTATTCTAAAATCAGCTTTTGCATGAAAATCTGTATATCCTGGTATATTTGTATCATACTGTTTATAAAAAGCTTGTGCAGTCGCATGATGTGTACCAATTGATGTAAGAACTAAATTATCATAATTTACATCACACGCATTTGAAGCTGTAGTTGGATAAATGTTTTCACTTCGAATATCTGCAGGGCTGGTATAATTCAAATTTAATGAAACAAATCCTAAGCTCAAAGCAAAACTAGCATTGATTGTTACTCCTGAATCACTATATCCTATAAATCCCCTTTGAACTCTATCAATATATCCTCTATCACTTACTCCTATCTGTATTGAAATTTCATCAACAGTAAACATATTTATATCCCAATAATACTTATCAAAATATGTATCATGTTGGTATGCATTTAATATTTTTAATTGTGCTTTTGTATAATCTCCAGAGTTTATAACACCATTTACAGGATACTCAAATTCTAAACTCATAGTTATTACATCATCATATGTTGTTCCATTAAATGCATATGATTCTGTATATGTATAGAACTTACTAGAAGTAGCAACTACAGAAAGTGTATTTACTAAATTATGGTTTTCTTCAAACTTTGTAGATACAGGTTCAAACACTTTTGATAACCATAATATTTCCCTACTATCACAAATATCTAGACTCTCTATATTTTTATTAAAATAATTTAATGCCTTAGATAATAACTTTGACTTATCAACATCTATTTCAATAAAAATCAACTGATTATTACTTTTATCCTTTAAATAAATATTAAGTGTTTTTTGGCTATTACTAAATATTTCTTTTATGTAGCCTTGGATGCTATTAAATGACATATGAATTAAATTAAAATTATTTAAAGAATCATTACCAATACCAACTAAAATATCATTAGATTGATAAAACTTTTTCATTTCTAAATTTAATTTAAATTTTTTTCCATAAACACTGCCATCTAATAATAGTAATTTGTCAGTAAATTGGACATTTGTAAATCTAACATCGTTTAAAGATTTTCTCTCTAATTTTCTATTTAATTCCATTTCTGCAATAGAAGATATTTTAGATGTATTTTCAATTATGACTGCTGAATTTTTAATAACTTCACTTTTGCCTAATATTTTTTCTTGTGCAAACACTAAACTATTTGGTATAATTAAAACTAGCATAATGATAAAACATACCATTTTGCGCATTATATTACACTTCCGTATTTTTTTATTTATTTGTAAATATTATACTATAAATATCATATATTGTAAAAAGGTGGTTTTATGAATAAATTTCTCGGAAAACTAATTATTTTTGTCTTATTAATAACTAGTCCTTTTATAATATTTGCTTACAATAAAAGAATTGAAAACATTGAAACTAAAAAAATGAATGAAATTATAAAAGAAGTAAGCAAAAATTCAATAGTATGTGAGAAAATTATTAAGTTATATGAGAAAAGTCCAGACAACACATTTTACAATTTAAGTCCTTCTATTAAAAAAAAAATTCTCAATCTTTATTATGATGAATTTTACAAAAATCAAGTTTTTATTATGTCAGAAATAGAAAAAATGCTTAAAAGTAATCAGAAAAATAGTTATATGATATTAAATAATCTTGGAGATAAAAGTTATAATACTACGTACTCTTATAACATTCCAAAAGGAAATGGGTCATATTATTACTTTAAAGCCCAAAAAGATTTACTAGAGCATATCTTATATGTTTACAACAAATCTGGATACGAAGAAAGAAAAAAATTATTATTACAGTTTTATAGATATTATCTTCCTTTTAATTCAGGGTATCAACGTGCATTAGATGATGTTTTCAATGATTAATTTATTATTATATTGTGTCCTTAATTTTAAACAGCTTCATTCGATTTTACATACAAGAGAAAAAGTCCCTTAATGGGACTTTTCATATATTTGCTCATCTAATTTTTTAATAGCTTCATCACATATTTTTTCTAATTTTTTATATGAATCTCTGATAAAATATCTAGGCTTTTTTTGATAAAATGAATCTTCTTCATAAAAGTCCATAAGTGTTGTATATAATCTAATACTCGCTATTTTCTTCAACACTTGTCTATCATAATCGGAAAACCCCTCTTCACTTAAAACAAATGATCGTCTTAATTTATATATATATTCTTTTAACTCATAAATATCAAAATCAAAATTGCTATTTAACTCTCTAGCAAATTCCAACGACCGATTACACAGACTCAATTTTCTTCCAATATCCTTTAAAGTTTGTATTACGTATCTTCTGTCTTTAAGTTTTTCTTCATCTACCTTAACCAATTTATCTTCTAATTCAGATAAAATAATATTAACTGTTTCTGCAGTACCAGAATTACTTAATTTCAAAAACCTATCAATCTTTTTTTGTTTATCAAACAATGCACTCAACAAATTAATATTAAGTAAAATAGATATGCATAATAAAACAGGCAAGCTTTTATTAATAAATTCTTTTATTCTCATATAATTGTTCATCCCCCTACTCCTGACTTTTCAGGTAAATTAAAGTATGGCTTATTATAATATGATACAAAATTCATACTTTCCTATTTCCATCTTTATTAAATAATTTTTTTAAATGAAGCTCTGTAAGCGGAATTGCTAATATAATTAAAACGAGACTGACAATAGTTGAAATTATTGCACTAATTTTAGGATTTACAGTTTTATAAATAACAAAACTAATTATAGTAGAAATAACTCCCAAAACTATTAGCATTTTTGCACTATATCTATTTCCTTCTTCCCAAGTTTCTTTATTCTTCATAGATAAATATGTTCTATATCCAGATATAAAATTGATTTTTTTAGGTGGAAAAATTTTAAGTATTATACCTACGATAACCATTGAAACCCCTGTAATAATATTAAAAAACAGAGTCATTTTAACCACCTCACTATATTAAAAACTATTTATATTTATTATTTACTTGTTCAAGTATAATAGTTTTAGGGAAAAATCCATATTTTTTATAAAATGATAAAACTTCTTCATTTCCAACACTTACTCCTATACATATTGATTTCACATTATTTAAGTCCATCCAATCTAGTGCATTTCTCATAAACTCATTACCAATTCCAAGTTTTCTATAGTCTGGTTCAATATATAATGATTCAATTTCCCCTATGTTTCTATCATTTATCGTACTAATGCAATAACCAATATTTACATTTTTCTCTACATCTCTTGCAATCTCAACTTTCATAAATCCTTTTTTAGCTTTATCTATTAGTCCTTTTTTTCTAACTTCAAATGTAAATTTTGAAAATTTTTCCGAGAAGTATTTTGAACTATTCTCATGATGCTTATTTAACTTCTCCCATAGAAATCCAATACTATCTAATAAATCTTCATTGCCAGATATATACTCAATTTTTTTCATTTTTTACCTCCATATTTTTAAATTTTTGTTTTGATAAATTTATATTATTTCTATTCATTTTTATATAAACCTTAAAACAATATCCCTTCCATCTAATTCATCTTCTAACTGATTCGTAAATGAAATAATAAAATCTTTCTTCTTTTTTAAAATTTCTTTTGCTGTTGATGTTTTTAATTTAAGCATTTTTCTATTACAAAAATCAATTTCAAAATTTCTTACTCTATCTAATAGCTGGTCAAAAAAGAATGGAGAATTATTATCAACTCGATTAGCAGCCATAAATATCGAAAGCACACCAATTTCGTCTAATATATCCGCATCTTTTAACACTTTACAGCAAAAATCATCTTCATACTTGTCTTTATCTGAATGAGTTTCAATCATATAAAGAAGTTTTTCAATATCTTTTATCTGAGAAGATACTTTATAATTCTCATCTAACCAACATTTAACTATTTCTGCTCCAACTTTGGCATGTTGCTGCCTATCATCAAATCTACCGATATCATGAAGAACAGCAGCAGTTCGCAATAACTCGATTTCCTTACCACTTATTTTTTGTTTTTCACCTTTAAGAATTTTCATTACATATGATTCAACTCGAAATGAATGGTATACAACAAACTCCCACCCTTTTCTCCAAGGATAATTAGTTTCATTTGTGCATCCTTTTTCTCTCAAATATGTAACAAGGAATTTTCGTGCTTCACTTAAGACAATACTCTCCATATATTTCTTCTCCTTCCTTGAACAATATTTTATCTTATATACTTATATATCTATAAGCTTTATTTATCTTATCAAAGTTAATTTAATTATCATCATTTAGCTTTAGCATACTATCTCCCCTCTTTGAATAGAGGTATTGTCAAAAGTTTAGAGCAAATTTGACACCCAAACATTGAAATTTTAATGATTATATAGGTTTGGTTGTCTCCCCCCTCTGGATATACTTTATATGAATTACAACATGGCAAACCTCCTAAACCTATCAATCGCAGAAAGAAAATTAATTACCTTAAAGATACTAAATGCCCTTATTGTGGTGCTCCTGAAGAGTATATCTATGCCAATAATGGCTCGAAAGGTCAATGCTTGTGTAAAGTTTGTAAAAATACTTTCATATTAGGTTCTAAATCGAATAAGAAAACTATAAACAAATGTCCTTACTGTGGTCATACTTTAGAAAAAACTAAAGATAGAAATTCTTTTGTAATTTACAAATGTAAGAATGATAATTGTAAATATTATCAAAACAAATTAAACTCGTTAACTAAAGAAGAAAAAGAAATATATAAAAGTAATCCTGATAAATCCAAACTCAGATATATCTATAGAGAATTTAAGTTTTCTTTAGATTCTCTTAATCCTAATACTCCTAATAGACCTAAAATTGATTTAACTAAAGCCCATAATCCTTTAAATATTGTAGGGCTAATTATGACTTTTTATGTGAACTTTGGTCTATCGTCTAGAACTGTATCTAAAATAATGGATGAAGTATTTAACATTAAAGTATCACATCAAACAGTATTAAATTATGCTCAGGCTGCCGCCTATTGTTTATCTGGCTTTACTAAAGATCACATTAAAGATTTATCATCAAAATTATGTGGTGATGAAACATACATAAAAATCAAAGGTAAATGGAGATATATATTTTTTATACTAAATCCAGTAAAGAAAATATTAATATCAAGTTTAGTATCTAAAAAACGTGATACTTTAGCTGCCTGTACGGCAGTAAAACAAGTAATAGACTGTTTTAAAGAAATACCAAAAGATTTAACATTTATCTTCGACGGCAACCCAATTTACTTATTAGCTAAACTATTTTTCTTTAAGCGTCTAACGTTTTGAGCATTATAGATGCGCTATGTATCTTATAGCATATCTATAATGCTATGTTAGATGTTGTAAATGCTTAAATAAGATTTGCAATAGTATGTAATATTGAGCTGGTTATTATGTCCTTAGTTTTATATGCTATATATCCCAAAGTAATACTAATCGGCATAATAAAAAATATACTCATTATTACTCCTTTTAAATCTAAACCAAGTACTATTATTCTTTGGGGTATATGTATAACTGAAAATATTAAAGCTGTTAAGAGTAGTCCTCGTAATTTCCCAAATTTATAAATTAATCTATTTTGTGCATATCCTCTCCATAAGATTTCTTCTCCAATTCCTACAATTAAAAAATACATTAAATTATAAATCGTAATGTTTATTTCTTTATTTCCATATAGTTTTAATTTCATTAAATAATATACTGCAATCAACAAAACACCTAGAATTAATGATTTCAAAAAATTTTCTGATGTTATTCCGATAGTATTTATTCTTTCTCCGTTATAGAATATATTAATTAACATAGGTAATAAAATTAATAGCTGTGCAAATAACATAAACACAATTTTATTATTTTTATATACTTCACTAAAATAGTTCTTTATTATTATCAAATATATTGTTGAAAGTACCATATACATAAATATAACTATTGAAAATATAATAAAATAATTCTTTTTATAATTTATTTTTGTTTTATTGTCATTAAATTTTATTAATTTACAATATAAAAGTACTATAAAAATGATAGTAATCATAATTAATGTTTGTTTAATAAAATTCATACGGTCATTCCCCCTTTTGCTTTATGACATCTAACGTCCTTACGCCTCACGATGTCCTGCACTCTTTTAGTAGGATATCGTGAAGCGTATGTTATGTGCTGTTTTCTACTCCGGCGATTTATAAACTTTATCTTCTCCTGGAAAAACTTCTAGTGACATATATCCTTCATAATTTATTTCTTTTAACTTTTCCATAATAGTTTCCCAATTTATTATTCCTTTCCACAAGGTAACCAATGATTATCTTTTTTTCCATTATTATCAGATATATGTAAAGCTATGACTCTATCCTTATACTTGTCTAATAAATAGGAATTATTTTTACTCCATAAATTTGCATGAGATGAATCATAACACAAGCCCAAATACGGTGAATTTATACTTTCTAATATCTCCTCAACAAATTCATCTTTTCTTGTATTTTCTATTGCAATTTTTACTTTATATTTTTCTGCCTCTGAAACAATTTTTTCTAGACTATATAATCCATACTCATTAACACTTTTTAAGTCATACCCTCTCGTTAAATGCATTACTATCATTGGAATTTTATATTTATTACAACCACGAATCCATCTTAAATGTTTATCAACAATATCTTTACGTTCAATCTTGTCATTACTCCAAAGTAAATTACACTCATAATACGGCACATGAAGATTTTCAATATTAATATCTATATTTCTAATTTTATTTAATTGCTCTTCTCCATCTTTTGAAAATAATTCTTCTTCCCACCATAACATTGTAGAATCAAATCCTATATTCTTTATCATATTAATACAATCTACTAGGGGTAGATCATATCCAAACCAACTAAATACTCCTAATTTTATTTTGTTTTTCATGACAACCTCCACCTGATAAATCTGAATATTTCTGTATTTTTAGTAGTAAGACCCAAGACCCCTGCTCTAAACAATCAAAAAATTGCACATAACTCTAGTATTCGCGAACTTTAGTTCGCTTTTTAGTATAATATAGTAGGATTTACGGATATAGGTTCGTAAATATTTACTTAATGTATGTATTTATACGATTATTTATCCTCCATGCCCCCATCTCCTTTCAATTCTTAAGTAAACTATCTGTTTAATACAGTGATTTTGACTTAACAATATCTAATAAATTTCTCCATTTATTAACAAATTCCTCCAAAAATTTAATTTAATTTTTGATTAATTTAAAAAACAACAAAAATGAAATAAGAGGCATTGAGAACACTTACAAAACCTAGTTATTCTCTATGCCTCAAACATATAAAATATTTTAATTAATTTTTTTATAATAAAGGCAATATCGTGTTAATGGACAAATCTCGCATTTTGGTTTTCTTGCTTTACATACTCTTCTTCCATGATATATGAGCCAATGATGAGCATCTGACCAAAGCCTTCGTGGTATATTTCTCATTAAGTCTCTTTCTGTATCGTAAACATTATCACTTGAAGCTAAACCAATCCTATTAGATACTCTGAAAACATGAGTATCTACTGCTATAGCATCTTTTCCAAATGCATTACTTAATACAACATTAGCTGTTTTTCTACCAACTCCCGGCAATTTCACCAGCTCTTCTCTACTATCTGGAACCTCTCCATTATACTCTTTTATCAAAATCTCACAAGCTTTTAGTATATTCTTGCTTTTATTTCTATAAAAACCACAACTTTTTATCATCTCACCTAATTCTTCTTCAGTCAGTTTGATATAATCTTCTGGACTTTTATATTTCTTAAATAGTTCTTCTGTAACTTGATTAACTCTTTTATCAGTACATTGAGCTGCCAATATAGTAGCAATTAATAATTCAAATGCATTTGAGTAGTTTAACTCAGATTTTGCATTTGGATAAAGCTCTTGTAATATTTTTAAAACTTCCTTTATTTCTCCCTTAGTTAATCCTCTTTTCATACGCGAATCTTCCTTACGTCATTTTTTTGTATTTCTTCGGTCTTTAACTCATTACAAAAGATACTACAAAATTTCAATATCATAATTTGTAATCTCTACCCTGCCATCATTTTCTATAAAATTTATTACATTTGAAATTATACTGTTTGCATGTGAAGTATCATTTGTAACACATGCAAATCCTACAACAGATTTTCTCCAAGTGTCATTTAAATCAATTTCAGCTATTGAAACATTATACCTAGACTGTATTTTGCCTATAAGACTTTTTATTACATGTCTCTTTTCCTTCAATGAATTAGCTTCATATATAAACAAATCTATTTTGCAAGTTCCTACAATCATAAAACCACCTCAAAATCATCTTTAGTTTTACAGTTCCAATACAGGAAACTAGGAAACAATAGAACCTCCTTTGTTTCTTTTTTTGTAATAAAATATACATAAAAGGTGCAAAAAATTTGCACCTTTTTATTAGAGTAATCTCATTTCCTTTCCAACTTTTTCAAACGCTGCAACTGCTCTGTCTAATTGTTCTTCAGTATGTCCAGCAGTTACCATACATCTTACCCTACCAGTTCCTTTAGGTACAGTTGGATATACTATACCTGATACGAAAACTCCATTTTCAAATAACTTTCTACTAAATTCCATTGTTTTAGCTTCATCTCCAATTATTACAGGAGTTATTGGAGTTTCGCTATTTCCTGTATTAAATCCTAATTGGCCAAGTTTTTCTTTGAAGTATCTTGCATTTTTCCATAATCTATCGGTGTATTCTGTAGTTTCCATAAGCATTTTAATAGCTTCAATTATAGCTCCTACTGCTGCTGGTGGTAAAGAAGTACTGAACAATATTGGTCTTCCTCTATGATTTAACCATTCTTGCATTGTCTTGCTTCCTGCAACATAACCACCAATAACACCAATAGCTTTTGATAATGTACCAACACTGAAATCTACTCTACCATGTAATCCAAAATGGTCAACAGTTCCTCTACCACTTTCACCTAAAACTCCTGAACCATGAGCATCATCAACATAAGTCATAGCGCCATATTTTTCAGCAAGTTCTACTATTTCAGGAAGTTTAGCTATATCTCCATCCATACTGAATACTCCATCAGTAATAATTAAAATATTTCTATATTTATCTCTGTTTTCTTTTAAAACTTTTTCTAGACTATCCATATCTGAATGTTTATATACAACTCTATCAGCCTTACTTAATCTACAACCATCTATAATACTTGCATGGTTCAATTCATCAGATACTATTAAGTCGCCTTTTTCAGTGATAGCTTGGATTGTACCTGCATTACAATTGAATCCAGACTGGAATACCATAGCTGCTTCTTCTCTTTTGAATTTAGCAAGTAATTCCTCTAACTCCTCATGTAAATCCATATTACCTATTATAGTTCTTACTGCTCCTGCTCCAACACCATATTTCTCAACTGCTTCAATTGCAGCTTTCTTAAGTCTTGGATGATTTGCAAAACCTAAATAGTTATTAGAAGAAAGATTTATAACTCTTTTACCATTAAGTATTACCTCTGCTTCATTTGGTCCTTCTAATATCGGTAATTTTCTATAAACTCCTTGATCTTTTAGCTCTTGAATTTTTTCTTTCAAGAATGTTAACTCATGCACATTACTCATATTTTTACCTCCTCAAATAAAAATTATTTATTAGGATACAATACTACCTTTCCGCAATTACCACTCTTCATTAACTCCATACCCTTTTCAAACTCTTCTAATGGCAATTTATGAGTAATTATAGGTTCAAGATTTAAATTGCCTGAAGCAAGTAATCCTTTTACTTGATGCCATGTGTCATACATTCTTCTACCAACTATACCTTGTATTGTTATTCCTTTGAATATAATATCATTTGCTAAATCAAGCTCAACATTTTTAGCAGGAATTCCAAGTAATGACATTCTACCACCCAACTTGATGTATTTAAATGCCTGTTGTATTGCCTTAACGTTACCAGACATTTCTGCAACAACATCTACTCCATATCCCGAAGTCTCTTCTAATACTCTCTCGACAACGTTTTCCTTGATTGGATTTACAACAACGTCAGCTCCCATTTTCTTAGCTAATTCTATTCTGTATTCATTTACTTCAATAGCTATCACTTTTGAAGCACTTGCAGCTTTTGCAACAGCTACTGCCATTAATCCTATTGGACCACAACCTACAACTGCAATACTCTTTCCAACAATCTCACCAGCTAATACAGTATGTACTGCATTGCCTAATGGTTCTTGTATTGATAGTAATTCTACAGGAACATCTTTATCATTTACCCAAGCATTACTTTCAGGTATTGCTACATATTCTGCAAATGTACCATCAGTATCAACACCTAATATTTTAGTATTTACACAAATATGTGCATTACCTGTTGTGCAAAGAGGGCAAACTCCACACACAATATGAGTCTCAGCTGAAACTATATCTCCAACTTTTACAGATTTTACATTACTACCAACCTCTACAACTTCACCTGCAAATTCATGTCCCATTACTCTCGGTGGTTTAATCCTTTTTTGTGACCATTCATCCCAGCTATAAATATGATAATCAGTACCACATATAGAAGTTGCTAAAACTTTAACCAAAACATCATTAGGTCCTATTTTAGGTATATCTTTTTCTGCAAGTATTGCCCCAACACCAGGTTTATCCTTTAACACAACTTTCATTTTACCGTTCATATACTTGACCTCCCTAAAAATAATATATTAAATCAAAATATATAACCAATATTAATATACCACATTTAAAGCCATTTTTCCTTCATTGACAAATATTTTTAATATTTTGTCATATTTTTAACATAATTAATCTATTGCCTGTCAAAATAGTCAATAAGTTTACATATCTCTTCTTTGACCTCTATTGATTTTTCTTTTTCTAAGTGTGATAATAATATTCTTTTTCCTAGTTTCCTATCTATTTTCATTAATGCCCATGCTGAATACTCCCTAATCATTGGATTTGAATCTTCTAAAGCTTTATTTAATAACTCTATAGCTCTTTTATCTCTTAAGTTCCCTAACGCTATAATACAATTCCTTTTTAAAATATTTTTACCTCTCCAGCTTCCAGTTATATGACCGTATTTCTTCTTAAATTCTTTGTTTGATAAATTAAATATTTCAACAATATCTAAATACCCACCTGTTACTTTTGGAATAAACTCTTCAGTTTTACCTTTCTTAGCATTCTTATTCTTCGGACAAACTAATTGACAAGTATCACACCCATAGATTTTGTTATTCATTTTGTCTCTTAATTCATATGGAATTTTCTCTTTTGTTTGTGTAAGATATGAAATACACTTTTTAGGATTTAATACGTAGGCATCTTCTAGTGCTTTTGTTGGACAAGCATCTAGGCAAAGTCTGCAATCCCCACACTTACTAATAGATTCACTATCAACTTCAATCTCAAGATTAGTTATAATATACCCAATAAAAATAAAAGAACCATATTCATCATTTATTATCAAGCAGTTTTTACCATACCAGCCTATTCCTGCTCTTTTAGCTATTTCTTTATCTACTAGAGAACCAGTATCTACAAAAATTTTATACTCTACATCTTTAATCTCTTTAATATGATTAATTAATAATTCTAATTTTCTATATAATACATTATGATAATCTATCCCCCATGAAGATTTAGAAAGTCTACCTTTCAAAATATTCTTTGTATCAATATTATTTTTAAAATCAATATTATATGAAAGACCGGCAGCAATTATCGTTTTAGCTGACGGCATAATTTCTTTAGGATCAATCCTTAATTTTATATCTTCTTGCTCAAATTCTGCTATATATCCTTTCTGTTTCCTAAGTATTAAATACTCCTTTATTTCATAAAATGGCTCTGCACTGCAAAAACCTATTATATCTAGTCCAACTTCTATTGCTTTTTCTTTTACAAACTTTTTTAAATCCATTGTACTCATCCTTTAATCAGTTATTCCATCGCCATCTTTAGGATACTCTACTGCTAATGTGGTAGCACCTTTAATAGGCCATATCTTCGTTACTGCTTTTCCAACAATATTTTTTATTGGTACAAATCCAAAAGTTCTACTGTCATTACTATTATTTCGGTTATCTCCTAGAACAAAAACATATCCTTTAGGTACAATCCCCTGTAGAATATTATAATCTCTTTCTATATATTTTTCATCACTAATATATTCTTCCATCAATAGTTCATCATTTATATATACATGATTACCTACAATTTTAAACTTATCTCCTTCTATAGCAATAACTCTTTTAATAAATAATTCATCTCTTCGTTTTTTTAATGGTGGTTTAAAAATAATTATATCTCCACGTAAAGGTTTTTTATAGATATATGATAACTTATTGATTAGCAACCTGTCATTATCGTTAATTGTATATAGCATAGATTCTCCTTTTACCAGAGTAATGCCTATTATATACTTCTCAATCAAAATAGTTATTACTAATGTAATAAATATGATTTTTAAACAATTGATAAAAATATCAATTTTGTTTTTATTAATCATAATATCACTTCCTGTTACTTTTATTTTTCAGCAACTTTAAATACTATTTTAAAGTTTTGCCTATTCTTGGTTATATTATAATTTGAACTTTTTTAATAATGTTTAATTATTGTTAATCGAAAATGTATAGACCCTTTTAAACAATATTCGAATAGCTTGAAAAAGATTCAATTTAATTTAATCTCTACTCTCCAATAACAGTTCTAAAGATTATCATAAGTATTAATCCAATAATAAATCCATATGTAGCCAACATTTCATTATTATTACAATGACTTTCTGGTATTAGTTCATGTGATACTACATAAAACATAGCTCCCGCAGCTATTGAAAGTATAAAGGGCAATAATTTATCTGTTAATCTTGCAGCAAAAAAACCTATTATGGCAGCAATAGGCTCTCCTATTCCTGTTAAAAAAGAAAAAAGAAGTGCTTTACCTCTCGGATATCCACCTTCGATTAATGGTGCAGCTACTACTAGTCCTTCTGGAATGTTTTGAACTCCTATGGCTAATGCTAAACTTAAACCTGTACTTATATTGCCAGTTCCATATCCAACTCCTATGGCAAAACCTTCTGGTATGTTGTGAATAGCAACTGCTATTGCTAAAAGTACATTTTTTTTAAGTACACTATTATCATTTTTTTTATAGTTTTTTGTATGTATATGAGGTATGAAATGTTCTATAAAAGTCAATATTATCGTACCTATTATTATGCCTCCAATAACACTTAACAAGTTGCCATTTTTCAAAGCTGGCTGTATTAAATTAAATGAACTTGCAAATACCATAATCCCACCAGCAAAGCCTAAAAGCCCATCCTTTAAAGCTTGTGGAACTTTTTTTATAAATAAAAAAGGTAATGCTCCTACTCCAGTGCATAAACCCACCAATATACTCACTAATATTCCTTGCACTCAAAATCCCTCCTGTTAATCATATATATATTATCTATATACATTGGTGGGTTTATTCATGTATGTTAGGCATACAACTTTTCTAAATATTATCAAGCTTATAAACTGTATCTCTATCTACTTATTTATTTCAACTTTATTGATAGTTAATGTATATTAAAACTTATTGTTGAAAAAAATAAGAACAAAATCTTCGATTTAAATAGATTAAGGAAGATTTTGCCCTAATCCATTATGGAAATTATATTTAAAATTATCCACAAATTAATACAGTTTATAATTTCCTATGGATTATAAAAAAATAAATTAAGGGGAATTAATATGCAACAAAATCATCTTCTTGAATTACATGTTTTACTGTTTATATTTGTGGGTATCTTAGTCGGTTTTATTAGTAGGTGGTGGATGCTCAGAGGAGATGTAAGGCAATACCCTACTTTTCCAAATGGATATTTAATTCATTTAACAACAGGTTTTATAGCAGCAGCTATTGGAGCAGTTGCTTATCCAGCTCTATTAGGAAAAAACTATGTTGCTGTAACTTTTTTAGCCTTAGCTATACAGCAATTTAGAGATATTAGAAAAATGGAAAAAGAAACGCTTCATTCACTCGAAAGAGATAGTTATGCTCCTAGAGGTGAATCTTACATAGATGGCATAGCTAAAACCTTTGAGTCTAGGAATTATATTGTTATGATTGTTTCTCTCACAACTACAGTATCTGCATTCATGATAAGAAAATTTATTAAAACAAATTCCGTAATATTAATTCTTGCAGCAATAATTGGCTTTATTATTGCAAGTCTTCTTAAACAGTACACTAAAGGACATACATTAAAGGATATTATTACTATAGAAGAGGCCCCTCTTGAATTTAAAGATGGAGCAAATTTATATGTTGGAGATATTTTCATAATGAATGTTGGTTTATCTGCTACTAGAGAGAGGATATTAAAAAATGGGATTGGAGTTATATTAAAACCTAAAGGTGATAATGAAAAAATAATATTAAATCATCAAGGGCAAAGAACAGCCATTATTCATGAATGTTCTAGATTACTTGGACTTGAAAGATATGTAGCTACTAGAAGAAATTTTGATACGGGAGAATTAGCTTTAGTTATCGTTCCCATTGTTAAAGATATAGATAAGTTAAAAGAAATTATTCTTAATGTTCCTATACTTGAAATGAATAAAAAAAGACAAGAAAAAACTAAATAAAATCAAAGGAGAGTTCAGTTTAAATGAAAGAAAGTCAAACAAGAAGTATATTAGCCGTTGTTACTCTAGATAAAAATTTAGTAATTCACTCAAGTGCTCCTACTTTTTTAGCCAAAGATAAAAAATCTCAAGAAAAAATAGCTTCTGAACTAGGTAGAGTATTAGCTGGTAATGTTTATGGTCTAGCTAACGGAGTTATTATAATAACCCAGGAATAAAATTCCTCGAGCATGAAGCCCGAGGAATGCTAATTAAATATTGTTTACATTTAAAACTCTCATTGCATTTAATACTGCTATTAAAGCAACACCTACATCTGCAAATACTGCCGCCCACATCGTTGCATATCCTAATGCACCTAAAAGTAATACTATTCCTTTGACACCTAATGAAAATACAATGTTTTGCCATACTATCTTTCTAGTTCTTTTTGCAATCTTAATTGCAGTAACAAGTTTTGATGGCTCATCAGTCATAAGCACTACATCTGCTGCTTCAATAGCTGCATCTGAACCTAATCCTCCCATAGCTACTCCTATATCAGCTCTTGCAAGAACTGGTGCATCATTTATACCATCCCCAACAAATATTAGCTTACCTTTAGTTTGTCTCTCTCTTTCCAACATTTCAACCATTTCTACTTTATGTTGAGGCAAAAGCTCTGCATAAACCTTATCTAATCCTAACTTCTTACCTACACTATCAGCTACTTTTTTATTATCTCCAGTAAGCATTACAGTTTTATTTACGCCAATAGCTTTTAATTCTCTTATAGCTTTTTCAGAATCCTCTTTTATTTCATCTGAAATAATAATATAACCTGCATATTTTTTATCTATTACTACATGAACAATAGTTCCAACTGCATCAACATTTTCATAGTCAATGTTCTCTTTTTTCATCAGCTTATCATTTCCTGCAAGTACAACTTTACCTTTTACAACTGCTTTAATTCCATATCCAGATATCTCATCATAACTTTCTATATAATCCTTATTTATTTCCTTTCCATATTCCTTTAAAATCGAAACTGCAATAGGATGATTAGAATAACTTTCTGCATATGCAGCAAATTCCAATAACTGCTCTCTAGAAATTCCATTCTTTACTTTTATTTCTGTAACTTTAAATACGCCTTTAGTTAAAGTACCTGTTTTATCGAATACTACGGTATCTATATTGTTTAAAGCTTCAAGGTAGTTCCCACCTTTTACAAGAATTCCTCTTTTAGACGCTCCTCCTATACCTCCAAAGAATCCCAATGGTATAGATACGACTAAAGCACAAGGACACGATATTACTAAAAATACAAGTGATCTATAAATCCATTCTGAAAATTTAGCACCTTCAATTACAAGTGGAGGAATAATGGCTAAAGCTAAAGCACCAAACACTATTACAGGTGTATAATATCTTGCAAATTTTGTTATAAAGTTCTCAGTTGGAGCTTTTTTACTACTTGCATTTTGTACTAAATCAAGTATTTTAGATACAGTAGACTCTCCAAATTCCTTAGTTACTTTAATAGATAAAAGACCATTCTTATTAATGAAACCACCTAATATTTCGTCTCCAACATTAACTTCTCTCGGTACAGATTCACCTGTTAATGCAGATGTGTCTACCATAGATTTACCTTCTACAACTATTCCATCTAGTGGAACTTTTTCACCAGGCTTTACTACAATTATATCTCCAATATTAACTTCATCTGGTGATACTTTCTTTATATCTTCTCCAACTTTAAGATTCGCATAATCTGGTCTAATATCCATAAGCTCTGCAATAGATTTTCTAGAACGATTAACAGCTAGATCCTGCATAAATTCTCCAACTTGATAAAACAGCATAACTGCTACACCTTCTGGAAACTCTCCTACTAAAAAAGCTCCTATTGTTGCTACAGCCATTAAAAAGTTTTCATCAAATACTTGACCTCTTAATATATTTTTACCTGCTCTTAATAATATTTCTCCTCCTATTAATATATAACTTATAAAAAATAGAATAAACTCAATCCAAAATGAAAATTTAAAAATTATAGCAATACCAAAAAAAGCCGCTCCTGTTAATAATCTTATAAGCTCTTTTTTATTATCTCCTTCTGCATGAGAATGACTATGTCCATGTTCATGAATGTGTCCATTATGTTTTTTATCATTTTTACTTTCATCAATTACATCTACTTCTGGTTCTATTTTCTTTATTATTTCTATCGCTTCTTTTGTTATTCTATCCAAATCTTTTTTATTAGCTTCAATAATTAATTTTCCAGAAGCAAAATCTACATAGGCATTTTTTACTCCCTTTATTTCTTTTACCTTAGATTCAATTTTAGCCAAGCAGCTAGCACACATAAGCCCCATCAAGACTAATGCCTTTTTTGACACTTTTTCTATAATTTTTTCTCTAACAATTACATGAGGTTCAAATTTTTTTACAATATCCTTCGTTTCTAAAATAACCGATTCTATTTTATTTTCATCAAATAATTCAATAGTTAAAGTTTTAGTAACAAAATTTAGATTAGCAGCCTTAACATCAGCTAATTCATTTACTTTTGATTCTATTTTTGCTGCACAATTCGCACAATTTAATCCTTCTAATACCAGCTCTTTGCGAATTCTTTTGCTCATTTAAACACCCCTTTATATAACTTTATATATGAACAACTATTCATATGTTCATCTATATACTATTATATATCCTTTTTTTCGAAAATACAACTATGTTTTTTGATATCTTCTCTATCTCTCGATACCCCTATATCTCTATGTATTAATATACTTTTATTGAAACAACAATGGGTGAAGTGTTCATCTAACACTTCACCCATATACTAAAATAACCACCTTTCTAATATACCTTGACTTTTCCAAAATCAATTCCTGTCATACCATATTTCTTTACTATATCTACAAATCTTTCCGATACAAATATAGGAGTCTCATCTTCTTTTAATCTAAAAAAATATCTAATCCTTTTACCGGCTCTGCCTTTAATGCATATTTTATAACCGAAATGTATTTTCTATTTTCATCTATTTCAAATATATCATATACTGAATTATCTAAATCTAATGCTTCTACTAAATTACATACATTTACTACAAAATAATTGCTTAGTTTCGTATAGTCGGTTTAGCTAAAATTTTAAAATAATATTAAGTTAAGAAAAAACAAATATAAAATGTTTATTCTTGGTTTTCAACTTCCACTAAATACCCTATAAACTCTTCATGTAAAGCAATATCTTCTTTTAAAGATTTTTTTGTATCTGCATTGATAATATCTATGTTAAATTTATCAGTTAATTCATCTCCTCCATCAAACATAACTAATATTGAATGAATAACTCCTTCTATTATATCGTTTATAACTACTTTAAAAGCATTTTTATTATCAGTCTTTAATAATGATTTTAATACCTTGTATTCCTCTTCACACTCAGACGGTACTAAATCTACAACTTCATTTAATCTTTTTACTGAATTATTAACCCAATAATCTTTAATATCTTTTAACCTTTCAAATAATATTCTTTGCTCTTCCACACTGTTCCCTCCCTTTATTTATTAAACCAATATCTATTATATTTTCTATCAATTCTTCTAGCAAAATCAATTATTTCTTGTATAGTTGGAGTTCTACCTAATGCCTTATCCCATTTTCTCCACTCATTTGTAATTTTTAAGTGAATTTTAGTGCTTACACCTCTTAAATATCGAACTTCATGAATATTAATTCTTGCCTTTTTCATAATCAACTCGTACTTTTGTGGTAAAATATGATGAACCTAATATCCTTTAGGTAAATCAGGAAACTTCTCTAAAAATAATTTTCTATAATTATTTTTATTAGCAATTCTCTCCGTCACCTTAGCAAACAACTGCAAATTAATATTAAATAACCTTTTAGAAGTCCTTCCTATATCATCTAGTCCATTCTTAACAAATTTTACTGCATCATCTCCAATTTCCCCTATTCCTGTTGCTTCTGGTACTAACATCCCTACTCCATCTAATACCGCTGCTAAATAGTCTTTTTCTGCTAAGTCCATTGCTATGAATTGCATGTCCATTTGTGTGTCTGGTGATGATGCTATTGCTGTAGCCCATAACATTAATACTATTATCGGATTATGTCCTTCTGGGTCTGTGTATTTAATTGGATTACCTTTGCAGTAAGTGTATAGGTTTAGGCTAAGGGGGTTT